>DASYSH010000480.1:0-5920 GCA_036003525.1 Gemmatimonadaceae bacterium
AGGTAGCCGTCCTTCGTCACGATGCGCAGGATCGACCATGTATCGAGTACCGCGCCGGCGCCGACGATGCCGATCACGATCGCGCTCACGACGAGCAGCGTCCGTGATTTATGCAGCCATAGATCGCGGAGAACTTTGCGCCACCGCGGCGCGAGCATGCGCGGTATCATGCCGCCACCACGCGCCCGTCAGCAAGCGTGACGATTTGCGAAGCATACTTCTTGGCGCCATCGGCGTGCGTCACCATCACGACCGTCTGCCCTTCCCGCGCAAGATCCGCAAATAATTCGAGAATCGATGCCGACGTGCGCGAATCGAGGTTTCCGGTCGGCTCGTCTGCGAGCAAGACGTCGGGCTCGTTTGCAAGCGCGCGCGCGATCGCCACGCGCTGCTGCTGCCCGCCGGATAGCGTCGACGGGAGTTTATCGGCCTGATCCGCCACGCCGAGTCGCTTGAGGAGCGCGAGCGCGCGGTCATACCGCTCGGCCGCCGGCCACCGATCGCAGAAGTCCATCGGAAGCATGACATTCTCGATCGCCGTCAGCGTCGGCAGCAGCTGAAAGAACTGGAATACAATTCCGACGGCGCGCCCGCGCCATCGCGAAATATCGCGTTCGGCTAACGCGTGAACGGCCGTCGATCCCACGCGGACCTCTCCGTGCGTCGGCCGGTCGACGCCCGAGAGCAGGCTGAGCAGCGTCGACTTTCCGCTTCCGGATTCGCCGAGAACGACGACGAAACCTCCGCGCGCGACGCTAAGGGTCACATCTGCGAGCGCGGAGAACGTGCCGCCCGGAGTCACGTAGTTCTTGCCGACGCCGCGCAGCGCGATCAGCGGGGCGGATGCATCGAGGGATTCAGTCATGCGCGAACGGTAGGAGCCGCGTCCGCGCAATGCGATGCCGCAAGCGACCGTTCAACGGACCCGGCATGCCATTGGGCGAATATCGGCCGCTTTCGCGCTGGTTTGCGATCAACTTGGTCGCCGGAGATAGACCGGCAGCGCCGAACGCTCAACGGAGACCGACATGCACAAACACTCGCGCACGCATTCATTGATCGCGAACGCCGCACTTGCACTCGCCCTGACCGCGGCTCCGGCTGCGATGGTTGCGCAGCATGCCGACGGCGCCGCGCTCGTCACGAAGGCGCCGAAGGAAGCGGATCAGTTCGCCTTCCTGATCGGACAGTGGTCGACGACGATCACGCCGCAGGCCACATCACTCGGGCAGAAAATCCACGGCGTTCGGAAGCTGCACGGAACCTGGAGGGCGTGGCGCGCGCTCGATGGCTGGGGAATTGCGGACGAGTCGCGCGTGGTGGACGCGAGCGGCAATCCGATGGCGCTGACGCAGTTCGTGCGCGTGTACGACGCGGCTGCGAAGCGCTGGAACGTGGTTTCCGTCGACGCCTACCGGGGCAAAGTGACCAGCGCGACTGCGGAACTGAAGGATGGCGTATTCACTTCGATCCATGACGGCACCGATGCCGATGGCAAATCGTTTCTCTCGCGCACGCGCTTCGAGAAAATCACCCCGAACAGCTTCGTCTATACGCAGGCGCGCTCGTACGACGGCGGCAAGAACTGGGACGACGGCGTCCTGACGATCGAAGGCAAGCGCACCTCGGCGACGGCAGAGCGCTAAGCACCTCTGTACAATTCATCAATGCGTCGCGCGTCGATCTGGCCCCAGCTCCTCATTGGATGGCTTCCCGTCTGGGCGCTGTATGCGACGCTCATCTATGTGATGCACGCGCCCACCCGGCCGCTGTCGGCGGCGATGGCCGCGGTGCAGGCGATTGTTCCGGCGGCGCTCCTCGGACTGCTCGTGAACCGGTTCGTCCGGCGGTTCCCATGGCCGCGGCCGTTCCGCGCGTCGTTCGTGCTGGTACACATCGTCGCGGCAGCGACCTATGCCGTGGCATGGGTCGCGTCCGTGAGTATCGTGGATTCCCTCGTGCATATGCGGCTGGTCCTGGTGATGGGACCAGGATTCATGCCGTTCTTCGTGCTCGGCATCTGGCTGTATGCGATGGTCGCGGGCGTTTCATATTCGCAGGCGGCCACAGAGCGTGTCGCGCACGCTGAGGCCGAGGCGGCGCGCGCGCAGCTCGCCGCGCTCCGGTCCCAGCTGCATCCGCATTTCATTTTCAACGCGCTGCACACGGTGGTGCAGCTGATCCCGCGCGAGCCGGCGCGCGCGGCGGAGGCGGCCGAGCAGGTGGCGCAACTGCTGCGCGCCGTTCTCGAGGAGGATCGCGACATCGTGGGACTCGACGATGAGCTGCAGTTCGTGCAGCGCTATCTCGAAATCGAACGCATCCGGTTTGGCGAACGGCTCGACGTCCGACTGGACATCGCCGACGCGGCGCGGTCGGCCTCGGTTCCCTCGTTCTCACTGCAGACGCTCGTCGAAAACGCCGTGCAGCACGGAGCGGCGCCGCGCGTCGAGCCGACGCACATCGTGATCGCCGCGACGGTCGCCGGCGACACGCTGACGCTCACCGTGCGCGATGACGGCGCCGGTGCGAACGCAGCGGACATCGGGTCGTCTGGCGGCACGGGCCTCGCCCGCCTTCGTGACCGCCTCGCCGCGCTGTATGGAACGAGCGCGCAGTTTTCGGTCGAGACGAGCGCCGGCCATGGTTTGATCGCGCGGCTCTCGCTGCCGCGCGTGCCGGTCGACGCGTGAACGTCACGGCGCTGATCGCGGATGACGAGCCCGTCGCGCGCGCCGGTATGCGCGACATGCTCGCCGCGTTCGACTGGGTGAGCATCGTTGGCGAGGCATCGAACGGCCCCGCCGCCGTCGACGCAATCGACGCGCTCAAGCCCGAACTGCTTTTTCTCGACATCCAAATGCCCGGTTTGCTCGGCACCGATGTTCTTCGCAAGGCGACGCATCAGCCATACGTTGTCTTCACCACCGCATACGCGCGGCATGCAGTGACCGCGTTCGAACTCGGCGCGCTCGACTATCTGCTGAAGCCGTTCGGCGCCGCACGCCTGGCGTCTGCGATGGAGCGCGTTCGTTCTGCGCTCGGCGAGTCGGACGCGCATCCGCCGATCGACCGCTTGGTGGAAGCGTTCGGCAGCGGGCCGATGTCGCGCTTGTTCGTCCGCTCCGGCGGATCGCTCATTCCGGTCGCGGTCGGGCAGATCGCCTGGTTCGACGCCGATGGCGATTATGTCGTCGCGCACGCGGGGAAATCGCGGCACATGCTGCATCTCTCGCTGAACCGGCTCGAGGCGCGCCTGGATCCGACGAAATTCCTGCGGATTCATCGTGCGCACATCGTGAATCTCGATCACGTGAAGACATTCAAGCGATCTTCCAAGGGCGGGCTTGAGGCGGAATTGCTCGACGGCACGCGGCTCCCGGTCAGCCGCACCAAGGCGCACGAGCTCCGCGGGCTCGGCGCGTAGCGACACGCGCGCCGGCGCCTTATTTCGCGCCGGAGACTTTCAGATCGGCGAAATAGCCCTCGGTTTCTGCGAACGACCAGAGCGCGATGCGCCCCTGTCCCGCGCCCAACTTCAGGTCGTGCACGATGAGCACCGGCTCCGTCGCCGCTCCCACGAACAACCGCGCCGTCGTACCGCGAACCTCGATTCGCATTTTTGTCCACGCGCCTGCTTCCATATCCGTGTACGACTCATACACGCCGGGATGCTCCGCACGCAGGCGCTGCCAGGTGTAATCGGGAGACGATACGTACTGCGCGGTGTGGTTTCGGCGCAGCTGATCGTCCGCGCGCGCATTCGTCGGTCGCAAATAGAAGCACTCAAACCGCGTCGCGCTCGAATCCACGCGGAACGCGATGCCGATGAATCCGCGCGCCGAGGTATCTGCGTCGATCCGGGGCATTCCGGCCAGCTCGACCTCGATCGTTCCGTCGCCGAACTCCGGCGTATCGACGATCGCCATCAGTCCCTCGTTTGTATTCTCATGCCCCGGAAGCGGAATCAATTGCAGCGCGCGCCGGCCGCGATAGGTGACCATCTCCGATTTCGCGTTCACCAGCTGCAAGTGGTCGAGCGCCACCGCGCGCAGCGGTGACGGCGACGAATCCCGCGCCTGCGCCACGGCGACAGCGGGAAAGGCCGCGATCAGAAGAAGACAACGGACGCGTACGGCGACCGCTCGCATCTAGAATCGCCGCCGCGAATGCGGCAGGCCGTCGGCGTTGTTCCAAAAGCTCTTCACATAGCTGCCCGGCGGATATCCGAAGACCCGCTTGAATCGCCGCGTCAGATGACTCTGGTCGCTGAATCGGGTCGCGAACGCCACGTCTGAAATGCGCGCGCCCTGCTGCAGCATCTCCTTGGCGCGATTGACGCGGACTAATTCGAGATATGCATATGGCGGCAGCCCGAACGTGCGGCGAAACTGACGGATCAGGTGAAACGGACTGACTCCGGCAAGTTTCGACAGGTCCGCGAGGCAAATCGCCTCGGCATAGTGCTCGTGCAAGTAGTCTCGCACACGGAGGAGCGCTTCGCTTGGGACCGTTGTCACTCCCGATTCGGTATTGTCACGATAGCGTGTGCAGAGATCGTGGAGCATCTCCGTGAGCAGCTGCTCCTTGAGGAGCGCGTCCTCGTCGCTCTCGAGGAATCGGTGCGTGTGGATCATGCGCCCGGCCATCGCCGGATCGTGATAGCCCGACCGGGCGAAGCGCGGATGCCCGTCTTCGACATCGATGCAGCCGGCCATCAGCTCCGTCGGAACGTAGAACATGCGGTAGCTCCAACCCGCCCCATCGACCGGGCCGCCAGTGTGGACCTGATTTGGCTCGATGACGAGGACATCGCCGACGGGATGCACGCATTCGGTCTTCCCGTATGCGGCGCGCGATGCGCCACCTTCGATTGCACCGATCGCGAACGTCTCGTGCAAATGAGGCGCGAACTGCTGGCGCAGGTACCTGCCACGCAGAATGTCGAACGGATGTTCTCCGCGGACGTGCGTCACATGTACGCTTTCTGCAAAGTCGACGGCCATGCGGCGATCCCTGGGCAAAAATTTTTGAGCGATTCAACTCTATAGTTGGAACCTCGCGAGCAGCGAATGGTTTGCCACGGCAACAATGTTCAAGCCATATGTCTGCCACCGCCGAATTTTTCAGACATGACCACCAGAAAAGAGGCGATCGGACTGTTGAGTTCGATCTCCGTCAGCGCGCTGCGCTCAGGCTCGCGGGCGGCAAACGCGTTCGCGGCTTCCACCGTCCGGTTCGCCGCGGCACTGCGGCAGAATTCCGGCCCCCGACTCGCGCCCGGTACGCCGATGTCGCCCGAGCGTCTCGCGTTGATCGCGTCGTTCAAGGCGCGATCGGACGGCATCTCGGGCAAGTTTGAGGCGCGCGTGCACCATGGTGACTGGGCGATGCCCTACCGCCTTTTCCGTCCCGTGACGAAAGCAAAACTTCCGCTGGTCGTGTACCTCCATGGCAGCGGCGGCCTCGGAAACGACAACGAAAAGCAAATGGGATTGGGCAACATATTCGGCACGCGCGTGTGGGCGATGCCCGAGAACCAGAAGAAATTTCCGTGCTATGTCGTCGCGCCACAGACCGATCGCGGCTGGGTTCGCTACGGAGCGCCGGCGCCGGGCGACTCCATCGCGCAACTGGTTCCCGGTCTGGGCGAGGGCGCGGCACTCGTATTCGAGCTCATCGATTCGCTTCGCAAAGAATTCGCAATCGACGAGCGCCGCATATACATCACAGGCCAATCCATGGGCGGCGCAGGCGTGTGGCATCTGACCGCGCAGCGACCAAAGTTCTTCGCGGCCGCGGTACCGTGCTGTGCCGGCGTGACAGCTGAACCGGCCGCAAGCTCGGTCGCCACGCCCATGTGGAGCTTCCACGGCAGCAGCGACACCACCGTTCCCGTGCAACTCTCGCGTGACCGCAT
>DASYSH010000481.1:0-3264 GCA_036003525.1 Gemmatimonadaceae bacterium
CCCGGATCGATGACCACGTGCTTGATCCGCCGCCGCTTCCAGGTGTATGTGACGTGGACCATTCCATCTTTCGTCTGAATGACGGCCGGATATGAATACTCACCCGGCTCTTTTTCCAGCGTCAGTATGTCCTGCCACACCCGTCCGTCTTTCGAAGTCGCGACCGTCAAGGGCGTGCGTTCCGTCTCGGAGCGGTTGAATACGAGCAGCTGCCGCCAATCGCGCAGCGTGACGCCGTCGATTCCCGAGTTTGGATTCGGCAGATCGGTAGGCGTGAGAGCGGACCACGTCGCGCCGTCGTCGGATGAGAACGTCTGGAATATTTTCCGCGTGTCGGTGCGCAGCAACGCTTGCAGCTTTCCGTCGATGCGCGGGAATATCGCCGGCTGAATCGCGTTGACATCGCCGGCGTCGGGAGGCGCGACGGAAGTCCACGTCGCCCCGCGATCGCCCGACAATTCAAAATGAACGCGCCACTTCGGCGGCGTATCGCCGGATTCGGTGCTGCTCGGACTGATGATCGTGCCGCTCTCGAGCTGCAGCGGCTTGTTCTTGATGGGTCCGAGAATTCCGTCTTTCAGTTTTTTCGCGGCGCTCCATGACTTTCCGCCGTCCGGCGACGTGCGCACCTCACCCCACCATTCGCGCGGATTCCGGCCGACCTTGTAGTAGAGCGTCAGAGGTCCCGTCTTCGGCTTGAACAGCACCGGATTCCAGCACGCCTGCTGACTTCCGTCGGGCGCGGCGCCGTCCGCGACCTGGACCGGCGGGGTCCATTTTCCCTCGACCTTTCTCGACAGCCAGATCCCGACGTCGCTCGCGCCCTCGGCTGAACCGCCGAACCACGCCGCGACGAGCGTTCCGCCCACATCCTCGATCGTCGACGCATGCGCGCTCGCGAACGGCGCGGAGTTGTAGATGAACTCCGACAGCACGACATGTGCGTCGCGCTGCGCCTGCAAGGGCAGCGCGACGACGATCGCGAGCGCGCACCGTAAACGTTTCACGCAGCCGGCACCGGACGCGAGGGTCCGTGTCCGGGGTGAATCATCTTCGCGCCCTTCGCGCGAATTTTTTCCCAACTTGCGGTCACCGCTTCAACCTCGAGTTCGTCGGCGCGCGACACGCCCTGGAGGTCGCCGGTAAAGGCGTCGCCCGAATCGAGAATCAGCGTCACGCTGTCATCGGAATGACCGGGCGTCGCGATGATCTCACCCGCAAGCCCGAGCTTCGCGAGAAATGCGCGGCTCTCCGCGAGCGTCACGCTGGTGCTGTCGCGAAGATCAATATCCACGTAATGCATCTCCGGTTTCATCCACTGCTTGAGACCGCCGATGAAATCGCGTTGTCCTTCGACGACGATCAGCCGGACGCTCTTGAAAGAGTTTTTCACTTCCTGCACGAGCCCGGCGTGGTCCGGATGATAGTGCGTCGCAAGCAGGTATTTGATCTCCCCGGTCGCGATCCCTTTGCGCTTCAGATTCGCCAGCAATTTTCCGAGCGTGCCCGGCCAGCCGACATCCACCAGCAGCCGGTTGTTCCCGGCGCCGATCACGTAATAGTTGGTGGAATCGTATCCGACGTTGACGATGTTCATGCCGCATTATGCCGGAAGGAAATCGCAGTACTGAAACCGGTCGTCGCGCAGCACGCGCTCGCCTGAGACGATCGGCACCGGATGGTTCATATGCGGACCATCCCACACGAAGGTGTGAAATTCGCCGCGTTCGCCGCACGGGTCGACATCCGCCGGCAACTCGTCTAAAAATGCGCCGTCGTATGCGCGTCCGGCAAACTTCGCGTCGAGCTGCGTCGTGTCGACACACGTGAGCGCCGCTTTGAACCCATCGCGCACGAAGCGGCGCGCCAGCGCGGCCGTGTCCCCGCCCCAAACGGGATACAGCGGGGTGTAGCCGAGTCCGCGCAGCTGGGTTTCGCGATAGGCGCGCACGTCTTCGAGAAACAGATCGCCGTACGCGACGTGAGTCGCGCCGTCGAATCGCGACGCGCCTTCGGCGAGCGCGCGCGCCCACGCGTCTTCGTACGCCGCGTTCGGCGCGCCCGCGTCGAGTGGCGCGACGATCAGCGGCAGTCCGATCGCCGAGGCCTGACGCTCGAGCAGTTCGCGGCGCACGCCGTGAATGCTGATGCGATCGAAGCCGTTCGTCACCGCGGTGACGAGGGCGCACACGCGGAATGCGGGATCGTCGTTCAGCGCCGCGAGCGCAAGTGAGCTGTCCTTGCCGCCGCTCCACGCCAGGAGCACCGGAATCGGGTTGGTCATGGTGAGAAATATCACCGGTTCCTCCGGTTCGGCACCCATCACCTTGACAGGCCGATAATGGTAAGTTACCACTTACGGTAAGTTATGGCTAACACTTCACGCGCTTTCATCGCCCTTGGCGACCCGACCCGGCAGCTCATTCTGGAACGGCTGGCGAAACGACCGCTTCCCGTGGGGAAAATCGCCGCCGGACTGCCGGTTTCGCGGCCGGCCGTATCGCAGCATCTCAAGATTCTGCGCGCCGCCGGTCTCGTGTCGCAGGCGCAGCACGGAACGCGCAGAGTGTACCGGATCGATCCACGCGGGATCGACGCCATGCGAACCTACCTCGATCGTTTTTGGGATCGGGCACTTGCCGCCCTCAAGGTCGCGGCCGAACAGGAGAGTGATTCGTGACATCGATTGAGCCAGTCCGCAAGAACATCACAATCGACGCGCCGCAGGACCGCGTCTTCAAGGTTTTCACCGACGGCATCGACAAGTGGTGGCCGCGCGACCATCACATCGGCACATCGCCGCTCAAGCACGTGATCATCGAGCCGAAACTCGGCGGACGCTGGTACTCCATCTCCGAGGATGGCACCCAAAACGGCACCGGAAAGGTGCTCGCATGGGATCCGCCGAAGCGCGTCGTACTCGCGTGGCAGATTACGGCGGACTGGAAATACGATCCTGAGTTCGTCACCGAGGTGGAGGTGACGTTCACGTCCGAAGGACCGAAAAAGACGCGTGTCGATCTCGAACACCGTAACCTTGCCCGGTACGGCGTGGCCGCTGAAGCAACGCGCGCGATGTTCGACTCGCCGAATGCGTGGGAGCGGACACTCGCGGAGTTTGCTAAGGCGGTATAGAGGGACGGGGAAGATCAGTGAGGAGTGAGGGGGAAGATCAGTGAGGAGTGAGGGGGAAGATCAGTGAAGGGTGAGGGGGAAGATCAGTGAAGGGTGAGGAGGACTCATCACGCTTCACTGGTCTTCCTG
>DASYSH010000482.1:0-3817 GCA_036003525.1 Gemmatimonadaceae bacterium
TCGTCTTCACTCCGCTGCTGCCTGCCGAACTTCCGCGCCTTCGCGAAGCAAGACTGACTCCGACGCTGTCAACGGCGGCGACGATTGCCGCGTGGGCCGAGAGCGGCGGCGGCCCGTGGCATCTCGCGATCGACACCGGAGTGAGCCGCGCCGGCGTGCGCTGGGATTGCATGAGCACGATTCTCGAAGCCGTGCGCGCCTCACCGCCCGACGGCGCTTTCACGCATTTCCATTCCGCCGAGCTCGACGACGGCTCGATGGAGATTCAGGAACAGCGATTCCGCGACGCGATCGCGGTGCTTCCCTCACGGCCGGCGATTTTGCATGCGGACAACAGCGCGGCAATCGTGCGGCGTTCACAGGAAAAACCGTCGCCTTGGAATTTGGTCCGCCCCGGCGTTTTCCTGTACGGCGTCGGCAGCGGGCCGCGCGCGGCGATCCAGCCCGAGGCCGTCGCGCACCTTCGCGCCCGTGTCGTCGAAGTCCGCTCACTCAATGCAGGCGATTCAGTCGGGGACGACGCGACCTGGATCGCGAAGCGGCGCTCGCGCATCGCGACGCTCGCAGTGGGCTATGCCGACGGCTACCGTCGCTCGCTTGGCAACCATGCCGAGGCACTCGTGCATGGCCGGCGCGTGCCGGTCGTCGGCACCGTGATGATGGATATGACGATTCTCGATGTCACCGATATCACGTGCGAAGTCGGCGACCACGCGACGCTGTTCGGCGCCGACGGCGGGGATCTCCTCACGGTCGAAGCGGTCGCGGCGCGCGGCGGCCTCTCGCCGTACGAGCTGCTCACCGGCCTGCGCCAGCGAATCACGCGCATTCCGGCATGACGAATCACCGCGCGCGCCGCGCCGCGATCGTCGTACTCGACGGTGTGGGCATAGGAGCCGCAGCCGATGCGGCCGCATACGGCGACGTCGGCAGCAACACTCTGGGAAACCTCGCGCGCGCCGTCGGTGGACTCTCGCTGCCGAATTTCCAGCGGCTCGGACTCGGTGGTGTCGCGCCGATCGAGGGAATGCCCCCGGCGATCGTCGCCTCGGGCGCGTTCGGTCTCATGGAACCGTCGTCGGCGGGGAAGGACAGCACGACAGGTCACTGGGAAATCGCCGGACTCAAGCTTGCGGTTCCGTTCCCAACGTATCCGTCCGGATTTCCGCAGAGCGTGCTGGACGAGTTCACCGCGCGCACCGGCCGCGAGGTTATCTGCAACGAAGTCGGGAGCGGCACCGATGTGCTCGAACGCTGGGCGGAGACGCACGTTCGCACCGGCGCATGGATCGTCTACACCTCGGCGGATTCGGTTTTTCAGGTCGCGGCCCACGAGAGCGTCGTTCCGCTCGATGAACTCTACGCCGCATGCGAAAAAGCCCGCGCGATGCTCGTCGCTCCGAACGACGTCTCGCGCGTGATCGCGCGGCCGTTCACCGGGGTGCCCGGCGCCTGGAAGCGCACGACCAACCGGCGAGACTTCTCGATCGCTCCTCCCGGGGAGACGCTGCTGGACGCGCTGGCCTCGGCCGGAATCCCCCGCACGGGGGTTGGGAAAGTCGACGATCTCTTTGCCCGCAGGAGCCTGGATGGCGGGCATACGACCGGAAATGCAGAGGGAATCCAGCGAATTCTCGACTGGTTGGGGTCGGGAAGTGGGTTCCTGTTCGGCAACCTTGTAGATTTCGACCAGTTGTATGGGCACCGGAACGATGTTCCGGGGTTCTATAGAGCGTTGCGGGAGTTCGACAACGCTCTTCCGGCCATTACCGCCGCCCTCCACGAGGACGATCTGCTTTTTATTACCGCTGACCACGGCAACGATCCGACGACGCCGTCGACCGATCATGCTCGCGAAAACGTTCCGCTGCTTGCGATTGGACCGCGTGTGCGGCCCGGCGCGATCGGGCGGCGCGCATCGTTCTCCGATCTCGGCGCGACGGTCGCCGAGTGGATGGGGATCGAATTCCGGGGCACCGGAAAGTCTTTCCTGCCGCTGATGGTGGCGCGGTGACGGACTCGAGTCTTCGCGACGCGGCGCGGGCGGCGATGGCGCACGCATACGCGCCTTACTCGGACTTTCGGGTTGGTGCCGCACTGCTCGCGAGCGACGGCAGCGTGGTCACCGGCTGCAACGTCGAGAACTCTTCGTTCCCGTCGGGCATGTGCGCCGAGCGCGGCGCGCTCGCGGCGGCGGTCGTCGCGGGACACAGGAATTTTTCGCATCTGGCGATCGTGACCGACGCCGATGAGCCCACATCGCCCTGCGGCATGTGCCGCCAGGCGCTGGTGGAATTCGCACCAGAGCTGCAGGTCACGAGTTACACCACATCGGGCGCGGAGGCGCGCTGGTCGCTCGCCGACCTGCTGCCGCATCCGTTCACGCCTCAGTCATTGCACCACACATGAACCGTCGTCTTCTCTCCGTCCTCGCGGTGCTGCTGGCTGCGGGGGCTGGTGCCTGTGCCGAATCGCTCGATGGCGGCGCCGCGTGCCCCAAGCTGTGCCCGTCGCAGACGCTGGCGATCACCGACACGCTCATCAATCCGGTGCTCGTGTTCGACAGCACGTTCAACGGATACCCGGAGATCGGCCTCGAAGACGAGATGCTTCTCGCGACGCGCGGCGACACGCTCGAAGTGCGCGGCGTCATCCGGTTCGACACGATTCCGACGACGATTACGCCGGCGAACGACACCACGCAGACGATCGCGACCGTCGACTCCGCGTTTCTCCGCGTCGTGCTCGACACCGGCCGCGCGCGGCTGCCGGCGACGATCCGGTTCGAACTCTACGACGTCGACGATCCCACCGAGACCGATACGCTCTCTTCGCCGGTGAATGCGCGCTTCACGCCTGATCGCCGCATCGGCGGCATCACGGTCGCGAAGGCGTTCCTGCCGGATACGCTGAACATTCCGGTTTCGGATTCCGCGGTGCTCGCGAAGATCCACCTGAACGGCCGCATGCGCATCGGGTTGCGCGTCGACGGCAGCGGTCCGGTCTGGCTTCGCGTCGGCACCACCGCGAACGCACTCCCCGCGACGCTCCTGTACAAGGGCTCGCCCGACACTTCCGTCGCCAAAATTTCGGTGTCGCCGATCTCGAATTTTCCGCAGGGAACACTCGAGCAGGGCGTGCGCACCGCGCTGACGAACTACACGCTGCTCGCGAAAAATTCGATTCCGCAGTTTACGAACACGATGAACGTCGGCGGAAATCCGGGACGCCGCGCATATCTGCGATTCAACATTCCGTCGCACATCGTCGATTCGTCGACGATCGTCCGCGCCACGCTCATCCTCACGCAGCGGCCGATCCCATATGGCGATCTGCGCGATACGATGACCATCCAGGCGCAGGTCGTGCTCGCGGGCCCGCAGGTCACGGATCTCCGTCGCGCCGCGGACATTATTTCGGCGCCGGGACTCGACGTGAGCGATTCGCTCCTGATTTCACCGCGCGATTCCGGGCAGAAGCAAATCAACATGTTCCTGCTGCTCCGCTCGTGGCGAAACCAGGATGCGCTGCTTTATCCGCCGCCGCGCGCGATCGTGCTCCGCGCATCGCCTGAAAACGTGCTGCCGTTCGAGGCCAGCTTTTTCAACAGCACCGCGCCGGCTGCGCTGCGTCCGCAAATGCGAATTTCCTACGTGCCGTCGATCACCTTCGGGATACCTTAATGCGATCGACCCCATCGATGCGATTTCTTCCTGCCGCGATCATCGCGGCGGCGCTCGGTTTCTCCGCAACGGCTCTGCGCGCGCAGGGCGCGCTCAGCGTGCAGGGGTACGGCTATCCCGGCGGCGAACTCAGC
>DASYSH010000483.1:0-3077 GCA_036003525.1 Gemmatimonadaceae bacterium
ATCCGCTTGCCAGGTATCTGTACACACCCGAGTTCGTGATTGCGCATCAGGATGCCATCGGCCTCACCGCCGAGCAGGGCGTGGCGCTCAAGACATCGGCGGCGGTTTCCCGGATGCAAGTCATGCAGACCCAAATTAAGCTTTCCGCCAGCACAGAGAAGCTTACGACGATTCTCTCCAGCCCCGTTGTAGATGAGGCGTCCGTACTGCAACAGATCGACCAAGTCCTCGCGCTCGAGCGCGAAGTGAAGCGCGCGCAGCTCTCGATGCTCGTGCGCGTGAAGAATCAGCTCACGCCCGCCCAGCAGGAGAAGCTCGACAAGCTCAAGTAGCGTTCACGAAACGCTAATGAAACCCTCATCGTCGATGCATGGTGGCCGGGGAGGGTCAACACGCATGTTCGGGTAACCCGCAGCGGAGCCCAACACGTGAAGTCACTGCTCATCGCGTTCGCACTCGCCGGCACAACAGCGTTCGGCGCAACGGTTCAGCGGCATCGTCAGCCGCCGATGTCGAAGCATCCGGTGGGAACCGATGTCGTCGACCGCATCGGGCCCGAGGAAATTCTCGATATCAAGAACGCCGTCGAGCCCGACTCGCGCGGCGCGATCCTCCCCACGTCCGTCGACGGCCGCGCGCAATACATCCTCAACTTTCGGCGAAGTGAAAGCGAAACCGAGCGCCACGATGCGTGGGACGACATCGTCATCGTGCAGCATGGCTACGGCCAGCTCGACTACGGTCATTCGATCAAAGGCGGCAAGAAGTACGGAACGGGAGAGTGGCGCGGCGGTGCGATCACCGGAGAGATGACGACACTCGATCTCGCGCCGGGAGTGGTCGTCCGGATTCCGGCGAAGACGCCGCACGTGATCCGGTCGCTGAGCTCTGCGCAGCTGGTCTATCTCGTGCTGAAAGAAAAGGTCTCCGCGTCAACGACTCCGTAAATGTTGGCGATGCGCCGCACCGGTTTCGTGTTGTTGCTCGTCGCAGCGGTCGCCGGCTGCCGACGGCCGGCCGCGCCCGCGTCGGCGCCGGTGCCATTGCCATCGAACTGGGAGCACTGCTGGTGGACCGTGATGCGGTCGACGCTTTCAGTCGATTCAGTCGGAAGCAGTTTTCGGCGCGCGTTCGTGACGCTCGGACAATCAAATGTTCACTGGACGAAGAACGGCGACACGGTTTTCGTCCGAGCCGGTCCAGCGCCGTTATTGCCCTCGGAGGTGCCGTGGGATACAGCGTCGTACGGTGCGACATATTGGGCGCGAATCGCGGCGTTCCCGCAAAATGACAGCACGCGTTTTCGATTGTACGTCTCGATCGTGCGACCATCGCACGGATGGGCGCAGCCTTCTGACTCGGTGCACGCGTTCCGTCCGATTGGTCTATGCGCGGAGATCGGAAAGGTCGTGGCATTCCGCTGGATTCGGCGCGTCGGCGATCCCGGCGACGAGGAGAAGCTGCCGGTCTGGTCGCGGGTGCCGTAGCACAATGTTTCGCCGCGCTTCGCTTCGCATCCATTGGACTCGGCGCATGCGCTGAGCCCCGGACTGACTACTCCGCTTCTGCTACGGTTTGCAGGCGTACTTTGCGGCAACCGCCGCGGCATCGACGCGTTTCCACTTATCCAGTTGCGAGGGCTGCCCTGATTGGCCGGCGACGGGCTTTGACGGCTGCATTACCGCGACTTCGATAGTATCAATCGCGTCGAGCATCAGGATGACGTGTCCCGTATGCGACTGCGCAAATGCGACTTCCACTCCTTTGCAATCGCCGGCGTCGGCCGCCACACCTGCGACCGTGCCCTCATGCCAGCCGGGCTCGAGGACGTGCGAGACGAGACGTACGCGCTGGCCCGCACTCAGCCTGAGCGAGTCCGGCGGTGCGTTCTGCGCGCCAGCGGACGTTGCGACAAGCGAACCCAACAGCAGCAAGCCGATGCTTTTCATGATGGATACCTTTGCATGAGTCAACCGCCCGCCCGCAACGCGATAACCGGATCCGCGCGCGCCGCCCGTCGCGCGGGCAGGTACGTCGCAAATAGCGCGACAGTGATCAGCATCAGTGGCATCGCCGCGAACACGAGCGGATCGAGCGGCGAGATACCATACAGCATTCCACGCATTACACGCGACGCGGCGATCGACATGACGATGCCCATAATCGCGCCGACGAACGCCAACCGCGCGCCGCTGCCGAGCACGAGTCGCACGACGTCGCCCGAGTCGGCGCCGAGCGCCATGCGCACACCGATCTCGCGCACGCGCTGGCTGACAGCGTAGGAGATGACGCCGTAGAGTCCAAGCGCCGCAAGAAAAAGAGCGAGCGCGGCGAATATCGCGAGAATGAACGTGACGAACCGCGGCCGGGCTTGCGCGTCATGTATCACGGCGACTTCGGTTTTCGCGATCGTTATCGGAATCGTGGGATCGAGGGCATGCAGCGCCGATGTCATGTTTGCAAGAACGGTTTCGCCCTTCCAGCCTGAAGCAACCCGCACGAGCATACCGCGACGCCAGTACAGTCGCGTTTCGGAGCCCGGTAGAAACAACTGCAGGCTTGAGGCGTCGCGAACTGCCCCGGTGACCGCGCCCTGATCCGCGACGACGCCGACGACCGTGCGCCACCTGGCGCTCGCATCGTGCCGCAAATGCTTCCCGATCGGGCTCTCTCCGGGCCAGAGATAGCGCGCGGCGCTCTGCGCGATCACCGCCGCGTCGGTCTCGCCGCGCTCATCCTCCGCTGAGAACAATCGGCCTTCGATGAGACGACTTTGAAGGACGCGGAAATCCGCCGGGGAGTACGTCCATTGCTGAAGCCACAAGTGATCTTCACCCCGCGCAAAGGTTCGGCCTTCGGCCTCCAGGCTGGACGCCTCCATCAAGAATGGTTCAGTCGGGAGTCCGAGAGGGACCGACACCACAGCGACGCCGGGCATCGCCTCCACCAGCGGGCGGAACCGCCGCCAGAACTCGTCGCGCGAAACCGAATCCGGAAAATGCGATCCACGCAATGTCACACCGAACTCAAGCAGCCCTTCGGCGACGTAGCCTGGATCGGCGCGTTGCATCAGAGTG
>DASYSH010000484.1:0-5088 GCA_036003525.1 Gemmatimonadaceae bacterium
CGCCGGTTTCAATTCGAGAACGCGTGAAGAGCCATGCAAGCGCGGCACCGGCGGCGAGTGCGGCGAGCGCGATCAGGATGTAGGTCGTCATCGGTCGGCGGTTGAAGTACTTTATCGGCAGCCAGCTAACACTATCAGAAGCCGCACACCCACATCAGGGGATCACATGTCTGGGCGACTGACCATGAATACGCGCCGGCAATTCCTCGCGTCTGCGCCGCTCGGAGTTGCGGGCCTTATCGCTGCATGCGACAAGGGCGTGCACGCATCCGCGGATTCGGCTATTCCCGGCGCGGTCTCGTCCATCCCCGAGACAGTCAAACCGCCCGGTCCGCTCGCGGCCGTTCCAGCCGACGCGCCGGTGCTGAACTGGATTCCGAAGCACGAAGATCTCGTTTACACATTTGGCGGGGCGGCGCCGAAGCACCGGATCAAGCCAGGGACGCGCATCGTTACGTGGACCGAAGATTGCTTCGACGGCGTGGTCGCAACGCCGGCGGATCTCCCGTCGAAGAAAATGGTCCCCGGCCATGATAATCCGCAGACGGGGCCGTTTTACGTCGAGGGCGCGGAGCCCGGTGATACGATCGCGATTCATTTGCTGAGGGTCGATCCCGCGCGATCGTATGCGGTGTCGTCATTCGGCCCGGGCTTCGGTGCGCTCGTCGGTAACGATCAAACGGCCATGCTCGGACCGGATTTTCCCGAGACGACATGGCGCTACGACATCGACGCAGCGCGCAAAGTCGCCCGCACCAGCTCGCGCGATGGAAACCATTCGTGGGAAGTTCCGCTCGCGCCCTTTCTCGGATGCCTCGGCGTGGCGCCGGCGGGCGGTGAGGTCCGCACGACGATCGTGCCGGGAAATTTCGGCGGCAACATGGACTGTCCTGAAGTTCGCGCGGGGAACACGGTGTATCTCGGCGTGAATGTTCCGGGCGCGCTCGTCTCGTTCGGCGACGGCCATTACGCGATGGGCGACGGCGAAATTATGGGTGCCGCGATCGAGGGCGCGATGAATGTCGAGGTGTACATCGAACTCATCAAGAAAAAAGCAACGCCGATTCCGCGAATCGAGAATGCCGATCAAGTCATGTTCGTCGGATCCGGCCGGCCGCTCGAGGATGCGGCGCGCGTCGCGTTCAAGGCGATGATCGGGTGGGTGCGCGAGATATCAGGAATGGGAGAGATGGACGCATATCAGTTCGTCGCACAGAACGTGAAGGCGCCGGTCATCCAGCTCGTCGATCCGGAATACACCATGATCGTGAAGCTGGAGAAGTCGCGATTGCAGGGAGGCGTGCCAGGAGGCGCGCGGTGAACGGCGAGGATATCGGGCCGTTTCTATTGATTGTGGTGATGGCCCTGTTTGTGGGCGGAGCCATCATCGGCGCGCGCAGATTTGCGAAGCGGCGCCAGCGTGAAGGTCTTTGGGATGAGAAGGGCCCGAAGGACCCCAGCCTGCCGCCGCCGGATTTTCTTCGCGTGCATCCACAGCCGTGGGGTATTTCGCGGCCGGAGATCGAGACCGAAGATGACGACGACTTAGATGAGCCTCACCATTAGATCGGTGCGGTGAGCCCCGCGAGAGAGCGCCCGTGCGCATCCTGACCCGCGCGAATTTCGTTCACCATCTCGAGCGCTGATTTCGAATTCGGCGGCAGCGCGCGCTCGCTTTCGCCGAGCGGCGTCACGCGATCGCCCCAGCGCACGAGCAGCGATGCCCATGTGAGTCCGCCGCCGAATCCGGGCATCAACAACAGCGAACCCGGCTTCACGCGGCCGTCTTGCAGCGCTTCCACCAGAGCGACCGGCACCGTGGCCGAACTCATGTTGGCGTATTTCTGCACCGTGAGCATCACGCGATCCATCGGGACGCCGGCGTATTTCGCGACCGACTCGATGATGCGCAGGTTGGCCTGGTGCGGAACCACGAGGTCGATCTGATCGGCCGTGACGCCGTGTTCGGTGAGGACACGCACCGACGCGTCGCTCATCGCCTTCACGGCACGCTTGAAAATCACCTGGCCGTCGAAATCCCACAGCGTATCTCCGAGCGCGACGCCGCGGCCCGCATAGCCGCATCCGATTCCGCGAACGCGCAATGATGCGCGCGCCTCGGCGTCGCAGCCGATCGCGCTCGCGATCACACCAGACTCGTTGTCCGACGCCTGAAGCACCACGGCGGCGGCGCCGTCGCCAAACAGCACGGCGACATTGCGATCGCTCCAGTCCATGTAGCGCGTGATGAGTTCGACGCCGATCACCACCGCGTTCCTGACGACGCCGCTCCGGATCATCGACGTCGCCGTGACGAGACCGTAAAGAAAGCTCGTGCACGCCGTATTCACGTCCATCGAAGCCGCGCGCATCGCCCCGAGGTTCAGCTGCACTCCCGAGGCGCAGTTGGGAACCGCCTCGTCGTAGCTGCAGCTGCCGTACACGATGAGTTCGAGATCGGCCGCATCCAGATTCGCGCATGCGAGCGCGCGAGCCGCCGCAATCGTCGAGAGTTCCGTCGCGGATACATGCGACACGCGGCGCTCCTTCATGCCGGTGCGGCTGGTGATCCATTCGTCCGACGTGTCGAGAAATGTCGAGAGGTCGGCGTTCGTGAGCACGGCAGGCGGCATGCACGCGCCCCAGCCGGTGATGGCGGCGTAGGTCATGCCGGAAACTACTGTCTGAGTCGCGCCGCGGTCAGCGCCGGAAAAAACATCGATATTGGCGGCGACGAGGGCTAGCGTCCCTTCATGAGCCGCGTCGTGGTGATCGGAGCAGGGGCTGCGGGCACGATGGCGGCGATCTTCGCCGCAGGCGCGGGCGCTGAGACGATCCTGCTCGAGCGGACGAAAGACGGCGGCCGCAAGATCCTGATCAGCGGCGGTGGACGATGCAACATTCTTCCCGCGCGGCTGGATGAGACGCGGTTCGTGACGGATTCGTCCGCGAACACGCTGCGGAAAATCGTGCGGTCGTGGCCGCTCGCGCAGCAGATCGCGTTCTTCGAAAACGAAGCGCGCATTGCGCTCGTGGAGGAATCCGAGTCGGTCAAGCTGTTTCCCGCGTCACACAAGGCGCGCGACGTCCGCGACGGACTGCTCGCGATGGCGCGCGCCCGCGGAGCGGATATCCGGATGGACACGCTCGTCGCCGACGTGTTCGCGAACGGGGCGAAATGGATCGTGAAAATCTCCGGCGCCGATTCCATCGAAGCGGACGCCGTGATCATCGCGTGCGGCGGGCTCTCGGTGCCGATGACCGGCAGTGAAGGCGCAGGCTTGCGCATTGCCGAGAAGCTCGGCCACGCGATGCACGCGACGTACGCGGCACTGACGCCGATCGTCGCAGCGCCCGCGCCGTACGCGAGTCTTTCCGGCGTTTCGCTGCCGGTGACATTGACGGCGACGGCGCGCGGCCGAAGCGCCGCGGCCACGGGCGGGTTTCTGTTCACTCATATCGGCTACAGCGGGCCGTCGGTGCTCGACGTGTCACACGTCATCGTGCGCTCGCGGGCGGACCATGACGATCCACCGGCGCGGCTCACCGTTCGATGGACGTCGCACGGCGACGCGGAATGGATGGAACGTCTCAAGCCGCACGGCACGCGGACGGTGATGGTCGCGCTGCGCGGGGAAATGCCGGATCGTCTTGCCGCGGCGCTGCTTGCCCTGGCGAATGTTCCACCGGATCGATTGCTCTCGGAGCTGCAGCGCGAGGAGCGCCTGCGCCTTATCGAGACGCTCGTGCGCGGCGCGCTGCCTTGGACCGGCGACGAAGGTTATAAAAAGGCCGAAGTGACCGGAGGCGGAGTGAGCCTCGCGGAAATCGATCCGCGGTCCATGGAGAGCAGACGCTGCGCCGGACTGTATTTCTGTGGAGAAGTGCTCGACGCATTCGGCCCGATCGGAGGTTACAACTTCTTGTGGGCCTGGGCCACGGGTCGCGCCGCGGGACTGGGAGCGGCGCGACCGGCGCCCTGATCGTTTTTATTGCCGGGCAGAAATGTTGATGACCAATACCCAGGCGATCATCGCGACGAGCACGACGAGCGCGCCCAGATAGAGTTTTTCCTTGATCTCGCGCTTTCTCTCCGACATTCAGGCTCCTCAGATTTCCGTTTTGCGATTTGCGATCGTGCGGAGGAGTCCGTTGATCGCAGCATGCAATAGAGCGTACGCCACGATCGCGATGAGCACGGGAACCGCTACCGTGACCTGACCGTTGATCGTCTGGTTCGGCACGATGCCGCGGAACATTCCATAGAACGGGTTCGTGACATTGTCGATCAGCTGCACGAAGCCGTTGCCTTCGCGCGCGCCGAGCATTGCGAGCACGAGGCGGACCGCGAGGAGGCCGTAGATCAGGTAGAACACATAGTCGATGAAGCCCGAGCCGCGCGCGAGCCCGCGCGCGCGGGAAACTTCCTCATTCTTCACGACGACTTCCTTGATCGCGTCGCCGCGGATATTCCGGGCGACGGAATCGAGTTTCGGCGCTTCGGCGGGCGCGGGTTCTTCCGCGCGCGCGGAGATGTCAGCGTTCACATCGCGTTCGACATGTGATTTCATCGCCTCATGCTGCGCGACGCGGCGCGCTTCATCGGTTGCAACAGGACCATTGTCGTCCATTGGGCCTCCTGAGTCGGGCATCCTGGCGCGCACGACCATTGGCGCGCGCGGATTGCGTACCCTCTGATGATTGCGGGCGGGCGGCGGTGGAACCATCGCACCGACGGACTACGCTCACTGGCCGATGGGGCCTGCGGGCTCATATTTCCGGAGGGGCTTCCAAACCTGTCAACACGCGCGGGAGTCGTGGCGTCCAATGAGCGATACCATGACTTCGCTGGAGCTCCCGATCTCCCCACTCGGCGACGAACCGAAGTTAGACGAGCTCGTCGCGCGCGCACGCGGAGGCAGTCAGACCGCGTTCGATGCGCTTGCGCAGCGTGTGCGCGGCCGGGTGCGCGGATGGGCGGCGAAGCTCGTGAACGATCATGACGATGCCGAGGATGTCGCGCAGCTCGTGCTGCTGCGGCTGCACGAGCAGGTTGCCGAATTCGAGGGGCGGAGCCGGTTTACGACG
>DASYSH010000485.1:0-2396 GCA_036003525.1 Gemmatimonadaceae bacterium
CATACCCCTACTGGGTATACGGCACGTTGCAGGACGCCGGCTCGATCGCCACGCGTAGCCGCGGCGATTTGGGCGAGATCACCAATCTCGATTGGCTGCCGACGCCCGGTTATGAATTCGGATATATCGTCGCCGACCCACTCAATCCGAAGATCATTTACGCCGGCGGCCCCGGCGGCGGCGTGGTGAAGATCACCTACCCGAGCGGGCAGTGGATCAACATCAGCCCGAACATGGACACGAGTCTCGCGCTGCGGAAAGTTGGCAATCAGCCGATGGCGTTCTCCGCGACGAACCCGCGCGAGCTGCTGCTTGGATTCCAGTACTTGATGGCGACCACCGACGGCGGCGCGCACTGGAAGAAGCTCAGCCCCGATCTCGGATATCCGAAGGGCGTCGAGCCACCGGCGCGCACGACGGGTGGTCGCGGAGGACGCGGCGCGGCCGCGCCGGCCGCCGGCGCTGCGCCGGCACCGGCGCCGGGAGGTTCGATCGAATCGTTCTCCAGCTCGAGCGTCGCGCCCGGCGTGATCTGGGTCGGCACGAACAACGGGTTGATCAAGCTCACGAAGGATCACGGCGTCACGTGGACGGATGTCACGATTCCGGATCTGCCGAATCCGGCGCGCGCCGACATCTCGACGATCGACGCGTCGCATCACGATGCGGGCGAGGCGTACGTCGCGATCGATTTTCATACCGTGGGAGATTATTCGCCATACCTCTATCGCACGAAAGACTACGGCAAGACGTGGACGAAAATCGTTTCCGGACTCCCGTCCGATCAGCCGAGCGGGAGTTTCGCGCGCGTGATTCGCGCGGACACGAAGAAACAGGGACTGGTATTCGCCGGCACGGAAAGCTCGATGTACGTGTCGTTCAACGATGGCGATGACTGGCAGTCGCTGATGCTGAACCTGCCGAACACGTCGTATCGCGACATTCAGATCAAGGACAACGACGTGATCGTCGGCACGTACGGGCGCAGCTTCTGGGTGCTCGACGATATTTCACCGCTGCGGCAGATGAACGCGGCGATTGCGTCGGAGAAGGTGCACTTCTTCAAACCGGGCGACGCATGGCGCATACGCCGCGACGTGAACGGCGACACGCCGTTCCCGCCGGAAGTGCCGCACGGCGCAAATCCGCCGAGCGGGGCGTTGCTGTATTACTGGCTCGGATCGAGGCCGTCGGGAGACATCACGCTCGAGGTTTCGGATGCGAGCGGCCGTGTCGTGCGGCACATGTCGAGTGTTCCGCCCGCGCCGATTACCGACACGCTGCAGGCGATTCCGGAATTCTGGAAGGAAGTGATCCGCCCGATGCCCACTGCGGTCGGCACGAACCGCATCAACTGGGACATGCGCTACGACAACCCGCCGACATTCTCGCATGGCTACGCCCAGGTGATGGGCGCGGTCGCGGGAGAAACGCCGTGGTCGCCCGAAGGCCCGCTCGCGCCGCCGGGAGTGTACACGCTGAAACTCACGGTCGATGGCAAGAGCTACACGCAGACGGTGACGGTGAAGAACGATCCACGCTCACCCGCGACCGCGGCGGATCTTGCAGCGCAGCACGAACTCATCGCAAAACTGTACGATGGGTCGAAAGAAGCGTGGCAAGGTTATCAGCAGGTGACGGCGATGCGGTCTGCGGTTGGCGAAATCAGCGGGTCGAATCCGCCGGCTGAAGTTGCCGCTGCGGTGACGGCCTTTTCCGCAAAGTTGTTGAGTGCGGGCGGAAATGGAGCTGGTGGTGGTCGTGGAGGCGGTGGAGGAGGAGGGCGCGGTGGTGCGGCCGGCCCGCCGCCAGCTCCGAATTTTGCCGGACTGATTGCAGCGCTCAATCGGCAGATGGAGGGGATCGATTACGGAGATATTGCGCCGAACGAGCCTATGGTTAAGGCATGGTCGTGGGGATGCGCGGATCTCAAGACGGCGGTGAGCAATTGGCGGGCCATTAACTCCGCGGATCTTGTTGCGTTCAACGCAGTTCTGACCAAGAACGGGCTGAAGGCTGTTGCGGCGGCCGGGCCGGCGCTCGCGGTGCCGAACTGCAGCGTTGGTTCGACTGCAAAGCATTAAACGAGTGAACTGTTAACCACTAACTGTTGGTCGGTTACCCAAGGTGTAAAAATCAGTCCGGGCCGCGAACCTCGTCGAATCGGTTCGTGGCCCGGACTGATTTTCATACCTTACTTAACCGACCAACGGTTAGTGGTTAACTGTTCACTAGTTTTAGCCTTCTCGCGGCTTCTTCGTTGCCGGCATTGCAAAACTCTGGAACCCTTCTGGCGCAGTGAACAGCGCCGAATCCAGCGGCTCCGTCTAGATCGCCGTCACCTCGAGCAGCGTTTTCCCGCCCTTCACGCCCTTCAGCGGAAAATTGGCGTGGCC
>DASYSH010000486.1:0-9116 GCA_036003525.1 Gemmatimonadaceae bacterium
GTCCCTGCAATGCGAGCTGTTCGAGCAGCGCCGCGTTCACATCGGCGCCGATTCCGAAGGTGAAGAGCCGGCGCTGCCGGCGCAAATCCCCGGCGTGCTGCACGATTGCGTCGGCACGGGTTTCGCCGACGGTTGGCGCGCCGTCCGTGAGAAATAGCACGAGCGGGAGGCGGCCTTCGGGCGTGTCGGACGCCATCGCTTCCTCGAGCGCACCCTGGATGTTCGTACCGCCATTGGCGCGCAGCGCGTCGAGATAGCCGAGCGCGGCGCTGATATTGCCGCCGGTCGCAACAGTCCATCCATCGCGGAACGAGCGCACATCGCTGGAAAAATCGATCAGGCGGAAACGATCCGACGGCGTCAGTGTCTGGAGCAGCTGCCGGCCCGCGGCGCGCGCCTGCTCGATTTTTCTGCCGGACATCGAACCGGACACGTCGATCACGAGCACGATGTCGCGCGGCGTGGCGCGCACCGTCTGCGCCGGCGGCGACAGTGTGATCAGCGCGAAACCGTCTTCACCGTTCGGCGCGTTCGCCAGCAGTGAAATCGCCGCGGTCGAACGCGAGCGCACGGGCACGAGCACGGTGACCGGTCCGTGCGCGTCGTCGATGCGCGCGACGCGGCGGTGCTGTTCATGTGTCGTCTGGAGCGAATGCGTCGGCGAGTACGCAGTGCCGAGCGTCGCGTCGTCCGGATAGCTGAACGTGAACGAGCTGTTGCCGCTCACATCGCCGGCTCGGCGGTCGCCGAGCCAGTCGAGACGGAGCGCATCGCCTTCACGTTCCGCGATCGCGCTGAACCGGACGACAACGCGCTTTTCTTCGCCGGGCTGGATCGGAAAGATGCGCGTGCGCAGCAATCCGTGGCCCATCCATTCGACGAGCGCGGGATCGCGCAGCTTCCGGACGATTTCCTCGTATACACCGCGCGCCCGGTCGGCGCTCATCGTTTCGCCGGTCACCATTTCACCGTTGATCGAGAGCGCGAGATCTTCGAACGCCGCGCCCTTCGGAAGCGGGAGCATGAAGTCGGCCTCGCCGACCCTGCCGCCGCGATTGGTGTATGTCTCCGAAATTTCGTAGCGCACCACGCGGCCGTCGAGATCGGCGCGAACACGGCTCGACGTGCGCACGACCTGCGGGACCATCTGCGGCCGGCACTCGGTGATCATGCGGCAGTTGCCGTCGGGTGGACAGATGGCGCATGGACGAACGGACGGCTCGCCGACTTGCGCGATTGCGGTGTTCACCGCGAAAAGCGCGACGGCTATGGCGGTCAGGCAATGCAGACATTTGCGGAACACGGGATCTCCTTGTGGCGGTGATGCCAGAGAGACGCCGATGCCCGAAAAACTTGCACAACGTGCCGAAGCCCGACGGAAACCGCGCTACTCTTCGTCCAGTTTGCCGCGTTCGGCGGAGCGCTCGATGACGCGGACGGCGAGGAGGTTCTGATCCGCGCGGTGCATGGTTTGCTGGAATGTTTCGGACGGCCGTCGCGCAGCCCATCCCAGTGAAAACGGCACCGGTGCCGTGCGCAGCGCGGCCTTCTGGAGCCGGCGCGCGACCATTTCGGCCTGCGCTTCTCCGGCGCCTTCGAGCACGATCAAGAATTCATCGCCGCCGATCCGCACCACGGCCTCTTCGGCACGCACCTGCCGCATCAAGAACCGGCTCATGCGGATGAGCGTGTGATCGCCCATCTGATGCCCGTGCTCGTCGTTGTACTGCTTGAAGTGATCGATGTCGATGAAGATGCACGCCCACGTCGAATCGGGTCCGCCGAGCCGGTGATCGATGTCCGTGAGGTGGCGCCTGTTGTAACAGCCGGTGAGCGGATCCCGGATGCTCTGCTCGCGCAGCAAATCCTCCTGCTCTTTGCGCGACGAGATGTCCACGAGAATTCCGTGGTAAAAAATCTGGCCGCTCACGGGATCGAGACACGTATATGTCGTGTCGAGCACCGTGCGGATTGCGCCGTCCGGCCGGAGAATCTGCAACTCGAACTCACGCACGGCGCCGTCGCGATCGAGCAGTTCGAGTTCGTGCATGCGGCGCGCGGGATCGACGACCATGTCGCCGAGTCCGTACGACGCGAGGTCGTCGAGATGCGCGACGCCGAGCATTTCGAGAAACGCCGGGTTTGCGTCGAGAATCACGCCGCGCTCGTTCGTGATGTAGATCCCCTCGCGCAGGTTGCGCACCAGCGTCCGCAGGCTCTCCGCGTCATCGAGCGACGAAAACCCCGCGGGCGCGGGACGCTGCATAGGGATGGACTCGCGGCGGCGGCTCATGGTGCAGGTTCGCCGGCGACGGCGGCGGCAGGATCTTCCGGCGGCAAGAGCACCACCTCCGGCAGTCCCGCCGGCGTCGCGCCGCCCGGCGTCAT
Organism: Gemmatimonadaceae bacterium; assembly: GCA_036003525.1. GTDB lineage: Bacteria > Gemmatimonadota > Gemmatimonadetes > Gemmatimonadales > Gemmatimonadaceae > Fen-1231. The sequence continues at coordinate 2,389 of DASYSH010000486.1, forward strand.
GTGCGGGAGCGCCTCTTTGTCATCGACGACCGCGACGCGACGCTCCCACTGCCGCATCATCTGAATGAATGCGGTTGCGAGCTCGTGATCGAAGTCCGGTCCCGCACCGGCCTGGATGTTCGCGAGCACGCGCTCCGAATCCCACGCCTCGCGATACGGGCGGCGCGTGCGGAGCGCGTCGTATACGTCGCAAATGTGCACGAGCCGGCTCGCCTTATGGCAGTCTCGGCGGAAATGACGCGACGGGTAGCCGCCGCCGTTGATCATGATGTGGTGCTCGTACGCGACCGCCGACGCGAGGTCGAGCTGCCGGTCGCTGTCGTAGATGATGCGCGCGCCGTCGATCGGATGGCGCCGCATGATCGTCCACTCTTCATCGGTGAGTTTGCCGGCCTTCGTCAGCACTTCGAGCGGGATGCGAACCTTGCCGAGATCGTGCAGCAACCCCGCTACACCGAATCCGCGCACATCTTTCGGGCCCAGTCCGATGAACTCGGCGAGCGCCATCGCGAGCACGCTCACATTCAGCGAGTGCGTCGTCGTGTACTGGTCGAATTCCTTGAGCTGCAGCAGTGGAATCACGATGTCACGGTCGCCGTGCATCGCGACGGACAGCGACCGCACGACGCTCTCCGCTTCGATCAGCGGCAGCTCGCCGTTGAGCTGCACTTCTTCATGCAGCCAGCGGATCGTGTCGGCTTCTTCGCCGAGCGAATACTGGATCGTCGCGGTCGGCAGCATTTCCTCCGGCCGCATCACGCCCTCGGATCCTTTCACGCCGATCGCGCCGAACTTGATCGTCGACCGGCGCTCCGGACTGCGCGTCGCTGAATCGATCGCCTGCGGAATGAGCCGCGCGAGCACGTCGCCGAGAAATCCCTCGTATTCGTCGCGTCCCGTGTCCGCGGCGAACTCGAGGCGCTGCACACCCGCCTCCGCGAGCCGGAGTCCCCAGTCCCATTCCTTCAGTTCGCGCAGCGCCACCTGTCCGTAGATGACGTCGAGGCCGAGAAAGGAGAATTGCGGCGTCGGATCCTTTTCCTGAAGGCGGCGCAGCAATCCGTACGACGCGTCGATCACGCGCTCGCGCGCGGGATGTCCCTCTGCGTAGAGGCCCATCGTCGAGATGGCCTGGGCGAATCCGTTGAGAAACTTCGCGGCGTCGGCGCTCATGCGTGCATCACGGGGTTCCTACGCGGCGCGACATGATGTCGGCGATTTCCGGGTCGGTGCTCGCCGCGGCGACCGTGAGCACGGTATCCGAGGCCGCGTCATCGCGCCAGTGCGTCACGATGCCGGCGAGCGCCGCGAGCATCTCCGGCGTTTTTGGCGCGAGCGCACGCTTCCGCAGGAATCTTTTCCGGCCGAGCGCGCGCCGGACCAGAAAATCGATGATGTCCGGTGAGCGGCTCGACGAGAGCGCGCGAATGCCGAGTGCGCGCAGATCGGGTGGAAGCAGCGGATCACTCGCGCGAGCCATCAAGATCGTCGCGGCATCCGCCGGACAGTTCAGCATCGCGGCGCCGAGCGCGAGCCGGACGATCCGTTCGTCGACGTCCGCAAGCGCCGCCGCGATCGCCATGTCGCGCGTCGCGGGAATCTTGATCAGCATGCGCAGCGCCTCGCGCCGCACGGTGCCGTCCGGATGGCGCATGAACTCGCGCGGCTCAAAACCGTCGGGCAGCGTTGCGAGCTTTCCGAGAATCACGAGCAGAAGCCGCTGCACGCCCCACCGCGCGCCGGCGATTCGAGTCGCCGCGAGCGGACCCACATCGGCGCCGAGCGCCGACAGCATATCGACGTATGCCGAGGCCATGCGATCGTCGGCGGTCTCGAGCGCGTCGAGCAGCGGCTCGGCCGCGGACAATTCCATGCGCGTGACGAGCCGCTGCACGACGGCGAGGTTCACCGGCTCGCGCTCGAGCTGCTGATGGAGGCGGTCGGACGTCGCGATGTGACGCCACAGCGCATCGCGCATCCAGCCATCCGGGGCCGCGTCGAGCAAGTCCAGCAGCGGCACCAGATCGGTGCGCGTGGCAAGCGCGTCGACGGAACGCCACACGGGCTCGCCGAGAATTTGAATTTCAATTCCCATCTGCAGGAGGCGCTCCGGCTCGCATGGCAGCGCGTCGTCGGACTGGCGAAACACCGGCGCCGCGCGCGACATCTTTTCCAGCGCGAGGCGGTAGCCGTCGGGATTCGGGTCGTCGAGCTGCCACCCGGTGATGAGCTGCTGCACCTGATCGCGAAGGGCGCCGTCGGCGTTCGTGCGCGTCATCGCGCTTCCCTCGTCGGCGTGCACGGCGAGCTTCGACAGCATGCGCACGAGCGAGTGCGAGATGTTCTGTCCCGACGTGCTCGCCGCCGCCTGCACGAGCCCGACGACCGCATCGACGGCCATGCCCTGCGCTGCGTCGATGACGAATTTTTTTCTTTGCCGCGAATCGCCGCCCATTTCCAGAAGGCGCGCGAGCGTCTGCGGCTGGAGCGTGCCGACGAGCCGCGAAATTCTCCTCTGCAGCGCAGCGGCTTCCTTGCCGCCCTTGGTCTTGAGCTCTTCGGCGATTTGCAGGAGATACCCCACGACCACCTGATCGTACGCGGCGTCCTTTTTGTGCTCATCGATCGCCTTCGCGACGACCACCGGGTCCGTGGACTGGGCGTCATCCAGTTTTTCATCGCTCGCTTCGGCGGCGAGCGCCGCGCGCGCCAGACCGATCCAGAGCTGCGCGGCGCGGCTCCCGCCGCCGCGCATCTCTCCCTTTTCCGCGTCTTCGTCGTCCTCGGGCTCCTCGTCGAGCAGCTGAAGCTGTTCGAACGTGAGCGGAAACAGGCGGATATGCGGCCACTGCGCGAGGATTTCCGGTCCTTCAAGGCCGAGCGGTTTCGGACGGCGTCCGGCATCGACGGCCACCGTCGCGAGCACGTCCGCGATTTCCGAACCGGTGACGCCCTGCGTGAATTTTACGGCGCCGAGGTGGTGGCGGTGCAGTCTTTGCGCGAGGTCGCGCAGCACCGGATTGTTCTCGTCGGTCGCGACGCCTTCGATGATCAGCTGCTGGCGCGCCACGCCCATCGAGAGCGATGCCCGGTCCTGAAGGAGCGATTCGACGCGCCGCGCGATACCCGCGGTGGCACCCTCAAGCAGAGGGTGTCCCGGCGGATAGATCGCGTTCTTGTGCAGGCCGATCGAAAGCTCGATCAGGAAGTCGGAAAGTTCCTTCGATAGCGCCGCAGAGGATTCGCCAACCGTTGTAAGGCGGCTCATATCGGCAATATGGTTGCGGGCGTGGCACTGGGCTAGCTTTCACTGCTCCGACGCACGCGCCGCATCACCGCCCCGCAGCAACTTTTGAGGAAGACCGACGTGGCTGAATCCGCCGACGCTGCCCTGCAGCTTCTCGCCATCAACACCGTGCGCACCCTGTCGATGGACGCGGTGCAGGCGGCGGACTCGGGACACCCCGGCACGCCGATGGCCCTCGCGCCGCTCGCGTACGCGATCTATCACAAACACCTGCGCCATAATCCGGCCGATCCGCACTGGCCGAACCGCGACCGCTTCGTGCTCTCGTGCGGCCACGCGTCGATGCTGCTGTATTCGGCGCTCTATCTCACGGGCTACGATCTCTCGCTCGACGATATCAAGCAGTTCCGTCAGTGGGGGAGCAAGACGCCGGGCCATCCCGAAGTCGGCCATACCGCCGGTGTCGAGACGACGACCGGCCCGCTTGGCCAGGGACTTTCGAACGCCGTCGGCATGGCATTCGCCGAGCGAAATCTTGCGGCGACGTTCAACCGCGACGGCCACGCAATCATCGACCACTACACGTGGTTCATCGCCAGCGACGGCGATTTGATGGAGGGCATCTCCCACGAAGCCGCTTCGTTCGCGGGATTTCAGAAGCTTGGCAAGCTGATCGGCTTTTTCGACAACAATCACATCACGATCGACGGCGGCACCGACATCTCCTGCGCCGACGAGGTTGCCGAGCGCTTCGAAGCGTACGGCTGGCACGTGCAGCACATCGCCGATGTGAATGATCTCAATGCCATCGATCGCGCGATCGATCTCGCGAAAGCCGAGAAGGACCGGCCGTCGATGATCGTGACGCGCACGCATATCGGGTATGGCAGCCCGAACAAAGTCGACACGTCAAAGGCGCACGGCGAAGCGCTCGGCAAAGACGAAATCGTGCTCACGAAAAAGGAACTCGGCTGGCCAAGCGAGGAATCGTTTTTCGTTCCGGACGCCGCGCTCGCGCACTGGCGTGAAGCAAAAGACAGGGGCGCGGCCGCACAGGACGCGTGGCGCCGCGAGCTCATCGCGTATTCGCAGGCATTTCCGGACGATGCCAAGGAACTGGGCCGCCGTCTGCACGGCGATCTTCCCGGCGGCTGGGAAGCGACGATCCCGGTGTTCGATGCGACGAATGGAAACATTGCGAGCCGCGCCGCATCGGGCGCGGTGATCAACGCATTCGCCGCGAAGATGCCGGAGTTCATCGGCGGATCCGCGGACCTCGCCGGTTCCACGCTCACCACGGTGAAGGGCGCGCCGTTCGCAACGCAGGCGACGCCCGCGGGCCGCAACGTGCATTTCGGTATTCGCGAGCACGCGATGGGCAGCGTCATGAACGGGATGGCGCTGCACGGCGGCGTGATTCCATACGGCGGAACCTTCCTCGTGTTCTCGGATTACATGCGGCCCGCGATTCGTCTCGCGGCGCTGATGCGCCAGCAGGCGATCTATGTGTTCACGCACGATTCGATCGGCCTCGGTGAAGACGGCCCGACGCATCAGCCGGTGGAACAGCTCTCCGCGCTGCGCGCGATTCCGAATCTGCTCGTCATCCGTCCCGCGGACGCGAATGAAACGGCGGAAGCCTGGAAGGTTGCGCTCAAGCACCGCACCGGACCGACCGCGATCGTGCTCACGCGGCAGAAGCTGTCGCTGATCGATCGCGCGAAGTCCGGAGCGGCGAGCGGCGTCGCGCGCGGCGCCTACGTCGTCGTCGATTCCGCGAGCGGACCGCCGCGCGCCGTCATCATGGCGTCGGGCTCGGAAGTGGAAATCGCGCTCAAGGCGCGCGATCTGCTCGCAGAAGAACGCGTCGGCGTCCGCGTGGTCAGCATGCCGTGCCACGAACTGTTCGCGCAGCAGCCGGCGGAATATCGCGAGAGCGTGCTGCCGAAAAATCTTCGCCGGGCCGCGATCGAAGCCGCGCATCCGATGTCGTGGTACCGATGGGTCGGCACCGACGGGGTCATCGTCGGCATCGATCACTTCGGCGCATCTGCGCCGTACCAAAAACTGTACGAACAGTTCGGAATCACGGCGGCGCATCTGGTGGAGAGCGTCCGGACGCTGATCGCCAGGGATTCGTAGGCTCGGAGCGCGCAGGCCTCACAGCTCCGCGAGCCGCTAGGGCGTCGCGGTCGTTTCCATTTTTCCGAGTTTTCTCAGCGACGGAATTCTCCACGCGGTCACCGCGACGACGACGAGCGTGAGCACGCCGCCGAGCACCACGCTCGGCACCGTTCCGAAAAGCTTCGCGGTCACGCCCGATTCGAACGCTCCGATTTCATTCGACGACCCGATGAACATCGAGTTGACGCTCGACACGCGGCCGAACATGTGCGTGGGCGTCCGGTGCTGAAGCAGTGACGAACGCGTGAACACGCTGACCATGTCGGCGGCGCCGCTCAGCACGAGCACGGTGACCGAGAGAATCATGCTCGTCGAAAGCCCGAACACGATGATGCAAAGCCCGAACGTCGCGACCGCGCTGAACAGCGCGCGTCCCGTGCGTTTGAACGGCGGCATCCACGCGATCACGCCGCTCATGATCACGGCGCCGATCGCCGGCGCCGCGCGCAAAATTCCGAGTCCCGACGGTCCCACGTGAAGTATTTCGTCGGCATACACCGGCAGCAGCGCCGTCGCGCCGCCGAACAGCACCGAGAAAAGGTCGAGCGAGAGGGCGCCGAGGATTATCGGCTCGTTGAACACGAACTTGATCCCGGTCGCGAGACTCTTGGTCATCGCCTCGACGTGTTCGCGCTTGATCGTCGACTGGTGGGTGATCATCACGATCGCGGCGACGCCCATCAGCATCAGCCCGGCGTCGACCGAGTACGCGAGCCTCGATCCGCCCAGCGCAAACAGCAGGCCGCCGATCGCCGGCCCCATGACCGCAGCCAGCTGCCACGACCCGCTGCGCCATGCGATCGCATTTCCGAACATCGGTCGCGGCACCATTTCCGCGGCCAGCGCCTGACGCGCCGGCTGGAGGAAACTGCGCGCCAGCCCGCTCAGCACGATCACGCCATAAATCGCGCGGACGACCAGCTGCGGCGCCGACGGGAGGAGAAATGGCAGCGCCAGCAGGGAGACCGCACAGAACAGCAGCACGCCCAGCGAGGTCAGCATTATCCGGCGCCGGTCGTGGGTGTCCGCGACATGCCCCGCATACAGCGCCGCACCGATGAACGGGAACGCCTCGGCCAGTCCGATCAGGCCCAGCGCGAGCTTGTCGTGGGTGAGCTCGTATATCTGCCACCCGACGACGGTGCCCTGGATCTGGATCGCCATCGTGTAGGCGAACAGACCGACGATATAGAGGCGAAAGCCGGGGAGGCGGAGCGACGCGTACGGGTCTGTCTTGGTTTTTCGGGTCTCCGGCACCCCGAATCGTAGCGGCCGGGCGTTCCCCTTGCCACGGTGC
>DASYSH010000487.1:0-3230 GCA_036003525.1 Gemmatimonadaceae bacterium
CTGTTGATCGGCGCCATCCGCATTTCGCCAGCTCACGCGCTGGGTGCGCAGGTCGAAGCGCGCGTCCTGCGGAACGTAATACACGTCGGGGCACGTGCGGTCGCGGGCCCAGCCGCCGGGTTGAAGCTCGGCGCGATCGCCGAGGAGCGCGAGCGCTTCCGCGAACGTATGATCGACGATCGGCACGTAGGTGCTGAGTTGAAAATCTTCACCGAGGTCGTAGCTGGGAAACACGATGGCGCCGCCGGCGTGTTCTTCCTCCGCGCGGCCGAGCAAATTGGCGGCGAAGCTGATCTGCGTCTTCACCTCTTTTTTGCAGTAACCAAAATAATTGTCCGAAATGATTGTGACGATGACGCCGGAGGCATTGCGCGCCGTGATTTTGAAAGCGCCGCCGTCGTTGTAGAGTTCGTCGGGGGATTTCCAGCACATCCCGTCGCGGCGCTGGCGCGGCGAGGCGTCGTCCCAGCGCGGGAGGCCGAGCTCGGATTTTTTGGCGCGATGCAGATGGGGCGCGAGAAAGATGCAACCGGTGTGGCCGGTCCAATGTTCGGGATCGAGCGCGGCATCGTTTTCCGGCAGATGCGGATCGCCGGCGTTTCCGAAAATGCTCTCAACGAAATCGAGATTGGCGACGAGACTGCCGGGCGCGAAAAAACGGGTTTCCATCGCTCGCTTGGGCGTGAATCCGGGCACTTGGGGAACGACGACAGGGCGGAGATGAAGGGAGACAAAACAGGCGGCCTGGCGCGGCTCGGCGGCGGTGAACGGCAGGGCGAGAAATTCCGGAGGCGGTTGCAACGCGAGCCGAAGCAGGCGGCCAAACACGGCGGCGGGAACGGCTTTTTTGTCGTCGGGGATCGGCAGGCCGCCCTCGGCAACGTGAAATATTCCCTGCGTCGTGCGACGATCGCTGCGTGGATTGTGCAGCACGCCCTGGCGGACGCGGCGGGAAGTGAGGATGGCGCTGGAATGTTCGTCGCGACTCGGTGGAAGGGAAATGGCGCGCGCGAGGCCCGGCCGATCGAGGACGAGCGTCGAGGTGGGCAGGCGCGGTGCTCCGCCGGTGTCCTCGAGATAGTCGAAAAGGAAATTCTGGATACGCTGGTCGACCGGACTGAGGTGCCGCACGAGGATGCGATCTTTCTCGCGGCTGAGAGCGACGAAACTTCCCACGAGTTCGCCGAGGCCATCGTCGGCGAGCGCGACACCCGGCTGCGAGAGCTCGTTAAGCTTGAGATTGATATAGGCGAGCAGGCGAGGATCGGTGGGGCCGGCGGGCGTTGAGGAAACGGGATTCATGGGCGCGTGGAAGGAGCAAGCAAACGGTGCGCCGAAAGGCGCGCAATCCTGTAGCAACCCGATTTGACCGGGCGATCGCGCGGGTGGCGTGCCCGCCGCGCAATTTTCTCCGCGACCGGACGGCGCGCGGATCGCGCGCGCCAACCTCGGCTCACGACGTTAGTCCGACGCGCTCAGCAGCGGGCGACGTTCGCGGTGGTCTTCCTCTTCCTGATGGCGCAACCGCGCGGCGAGAATTTCGGCGCGGCCCAGGTAGCCAACGATGCGGCCCGAGTCGTCGCGATCCACGACGGGAAGACGGCCGATGTTGCCGGCGAGCATCTTCGCGAGCGCGTCGGCGAGAGTTTCATCGGGGTTGCTGGTGATGACTTCCTCGCGCGCGAGCTTGCGCAGCGCGGTCTTGCCGCTCGGGTCGCGCTCGAGCGCGCGCATGAGATCGCCGCGCGTCACGATGCCGGTGAGCCGGCCGGCGGAATCGACGAGGAGCGTGCCATGCCGCGCCGCCACGGCGGGATCACCGCTGGCGATGCGACGGGAAAGTTCCGCCGCGGAGGCATCGGCGGAAATCGTTGGCGCATTTCGGGCCATCACTTCGCCCACGCGCATCAGCTCGAAAATATCCACGCTGTATTCGCGGGCGATATGCTGGCCGCGCCGCGCGAGTTTTTCCGTGAGGATGGAGCGGCGTAACAGCAATACGGTTACACAAAGCGCGGCGACGCTGCTGATGAGCAGCGCGGGCAGGGCATTGAGATCGTGCGTCAGTTCGAGCACGAAAACCATGCCGGTGAGCGGCGAACGCATGGTGCCGCCCATCATGGCGGCCATTCCGACCATCGCCCACAGGCCGATGTGACCGACCCCCAGTGCGGCGCCGAGCAGCGCGCCGAGGGCGCCGCCGATCATGAGCAACGGCGCGAGCACACCGCCGGAGGTACCGGAACCGAGTGCGATCGACCAGACGATGCCCTTCGCGAGAAGCAATCCGATGAGCGTGGCGCCGAGCAGTTCACCGCGCATCAAACTGTGGATCGTTTCGTAGCCGACACCGAGTACGCGCGGATCAACGAGGCCGCCGATGCCGACGAACAGGCCGCCGAGCGCCGGCCACCACATCCAGTGGAATGGAAGTTTTTGAAACAGATCTTCGCACGCATACACGAGCGCCGTGAGCAATCCGGACGCGAGTCCGGCGCACACTCCGACGACGAGCGCCAGGCCCAGAGTCGACGCAGGGAGCGCGGCATCGAGCGGCACGGGAAAAATCGGGCCCGCGCCGAGCAGCGGGATGCGCAGCACGGACGCGATCACGGCGGCGGTTGCGACCGGGATGAAACTGCGGGGTTTCCATTCGAAGAGCAGCAGCTCGATCGCAAGCAATACGGCGGCGACGGGCGTTGCGAAAACCGCCGACATGCCGGCGGCGGCGCCGGCGACCAGCAGGGTTTTGCGCTCGGCGGCGGATAGATGAAAGAACTGTGCGAAAATCGAGCCGAGGGCGCCGCCAGTCATGATGATCGGTCCTTCCGCGCCGAACGGTCCACCCGTTCCAATCGAAATTGCGGAGGAAATCGGCTTCAGAATCGCGACCTTCGGATGGATCAGGCTCCGGCCGAGCAGGATCGCCTCGAGCGCCTCGGGAATACCGTGGCCGCGGATCTTTTCGGAACCGTAGCGGGCCATCAGACCGATGATGATACCGCCGAGCACCGGCACGAGCACGCCCCACCAGCCGAAATGATGGCCGGACAGAGTCACCGGTTCCGCGGACAATTTCAGGAAGAACGCGGCATTGGTGAAGACGGCGATCAGCCAGAGCAGGAACTTGGCGACGACCGCACCGACCGCGCCGACGGGAACGGCGAGCGCGCAGAGCAACAGCACGCGACGGTCGGTGCTGAAGTCGGCGAGCACACGATGCGATGCGG
>DASYSH010000488.1:0-6710 GCA_036003525.1 Gemmatimonadaceae bacterium
GATCGGCGCGCCGAAATCCATTCTCGTGAGTGAAACCGCCGCGCGAAAACTGTGGCCGGGCGAAGACCCGATCGGAAAGCGCGCAGGCATTTGGCAGGGGGGCTTTGACGATGGCGCGACGGTCGTCGGCATCGTCGGGGATGTTCGCTACCATACGATCGACTCGCTTCCACTCGCCGACGTCTATCTCCCGTACGCGCAGTCGCCGGTGGGACGAATGATGATTTTCGTGCATACTTCGCGCGGCGATCCGCTTGCGCTGACGCCTGCTGTTCGCCGCGTCGTGAGCGGTCTCGTGCCGGGCCTTCCCGTGTTCGATGTGCAAAGCATGGCGACACGCGCTGCAGTCGCGACCGCGCAAGCGCGTTTCAGCGCGTTTCTCCTCTCGCTGTTTGCCGCGACCGCACTCGCGCTCGCGGCGATCGGGATCTACGGGGTGATGTCGTTCATGGTCACGCAGCGCACCCGCGAAATCGGAATTCGCATGGCGCTCGGTGCGGATCGCGCCCGGGTCCAGCGAATGGTGATCACCGAGGGACTCTGGCTGGCGACCGCCGGCGCCGCACTTGGCGTTGGCGCGGCGTTCGGCGTGACCAGGATATTGCGGTCACTGTTGTTCGACGTGAAGCCGGGTGATCCCGCGACGTATGTCTCGATAGTGGCGTTACTTGCGGTCGCCGCGGCGATCGCGAGCTGGGTGCCCGCGCGCCGGGCGTCGAAGGTCGAACCCACCGAGGCCCTCCGCGCCGGTTAGTCGCACAAATGGGTGATTGCGCGCTGGACCGGGGCGCGACATTCATAGATCCATGGATCGCCAAAACGCGGCGGAGACCGAGGTCCTGATCGTCGGCGCCGGCCCGACCGGCTTGGTGCTGGCGCTGTTCCTCACGAAACTCGGCGTGCGCGTACGGATCATCGACAAGACGGATGGTCCCGGCACGACCACGCGCGCGGTGGTGATGCATGCGCGCAATCTCGAGTTCTATCAGCAGGTCGGCATCGCCGACAAATGCATCGAGGGCGGGCTCAACTTCGCGGCCGTGAATATGTGGGTCGACGGCCGCCATGCCGCGCACGTGAAGTTCGACGACCTCGGCGAGCCGCTCAGCAAATTCTCGTTCGTTCTCATGTTCCCGCAGGACGCGCAGGAGAAGATGCTTGGCGAAGAGCTCGCGCAGCTTGGCGTGAATGTCGAGCGCCGAACGGATCTGATTTCGTTCGAATGTCCGGACGGCGGCGTCAGTGCGCGGCTGAGAAATTCCGATGGCAGCGAAAGCGTGTGCAAAGCCGCTTTCATCGCGGGCTGCGACGGCGGCCGCTCGACCGTGCGTGAGGAACTCGGTATCGGTTTTCCGGGCGGCGACTATTCCGATGTGTTCTATGTCGCCGATGTCGAAGCGACCGGGCCCGCGATGAATGGCGAAGTGAACGTGGCATTCGACGACGCGGATTTTCTCATCGTGTTTCCATTGAAGGAGGCCGGCGTCGGCCGCCTCGTCGGAGTGGTGACGGGCGGAGCGGGGAAGCAGCGCGACGAAGTGAAGTGGGAGGATGTGAGCACGCGCGTTATGGAGCATCTGAAGCTCGAGGTCAGGAAGGTTCGCTGGTTCTCGACTTATCACGTGCACCATCGCGTCGCGAGCGCGTTTCGGAGCGGCCCGGCGTTCTTGCTCGGAGACGCCGCGCACATTCACAGTCCGGTCGGCGGGCAGGGAATGAACACCGGCATCGGCGACGCGGTGAACCTCGCGTGGAAAATCGCCGGAGTGCTGCAGCGTCGCATCGACCCCGCGGTGCTCGACACATACGAAACCGAGCGCATCGCTTTTGCAGAAACGCTCGTGGAGACGACCGACCGCGTGTTCGAGTTCGTGACCAAACGCGGGCCGATTGCGAAGCATGTGCGGCTGGACGTCGTGCCGACCGTGTTTCCGCGACTGTTCGCGATGCGTCCGATTCGCCGCGCATTTTTCCGGATGCTGTCCCAGCTCGCGATCCAGTATCCCGACAGCTGGCTGAGCGCGGGCCATGCGGGTCATGTGCGAGGCGGCGACCGGCTCCCGTGGATTGAATGGATCGGCGAAGACGGAACCCGGCATGACAACTATCAGTTCTTCACGTCACTGGACTGGCAGCTCCACTGGTACGGCGAGCTGCCGCCCGCCGTGCACGATTCGTGCGAGACGCTCGGTCTCACGGTCTATGAGTTTCCGTGGCGTCCGCAATTCAAGGATGCGGGCTTGCTTCGGAACGCCATGTATCTGATGCGCCCCGACGAGCACATCGCCCTGGCGCATCCTACTGCGGATGTCGCGGTTTTGGAGCAATACCTGACCAAAATCGGCTACGCCCCCCGGCCCGTCGCCGCTGCGACCGCCTGACCGCAAATAGCAACGGCTGCGGCCTAACCGCTTTGTCGCCGAACCGCCGAATGCAACGCTTTTCGGCTGCCCGTTGTCTATATCTTCTACAAAGCAGAACAAATCGGAGATATCATGCCCCCGGCGAACCTCGGTGAACTCGAACAGCTCGTCCTCCTCGCGATCGCGCGTCTTGGCGAGGACGCGTATGGCGTAGCTGTCCGCAAACAGATTGCGACGCGCACGCGTCGCGAACTTTCGTTCGGCTCGGTTTACACCGCGCTGACCCGTCTCGAGGCAAAGGGACTCGTCGCATCGCGTCTCGGCGAACCCACGGCGGAGCGCGGCGGTCGCCGAAAAAAACATTACACGATTTCCGCCGCCGGCCGCCGCGCGCTTCAGCGCAGTCTCAATGCGATTCGCACGATGGCGCGCGGGATCGATGCGTCGTGGGGAACGCCATGACTGAATCGCAAGTTCAACCGCCCGCCGCGGCGGTGTGGATCCTCTCGCGCCTGCTCGGCGACTCGGAGCGCGAGGCATATCTCGGCGATCTCGAAGAAGTGTTTCGCACGGAACTCGCCGCGGGACGCAGCGTCCGGTCCCTGCGCCGCTGGTATTGGATGGAATTACTGCGCGCGCCGATCAGCCGCGACCGCACTCACGTTTCAACTCCGTCGGGAGATGGCATCATGCAGAACACGTTCAATGATCTGCGGTTCGCCGTTCGTTTGCTCGCGAGACGGCCCGGATTCACCGCGCTCGCCGTGCTCACGCTCGCGCTCGGGATCGGAGCGACGACCGCGATTTTCAGCGCGGTCTATCCAATCCTGGTTGCTCCGTTGCCATATCCGCACGCGGACCGTGTCGCGATGCTGTGGGAGCGGGAGAAGAATGGATCGCAGGACAATCTCGGCTGGCAGACGTTCGACGATCTCAACCGCGCCAACAAATCATTTGAAGCGATGGCGGCGATGTCGTATTCGAATGCGACGATGACCGGCGGCGACCAGCCGGAACTGCTCAAAGGTCAGCGTGTTTCGACACCGTACTTCAGCGTACTGGGAGTGGCGCCGGCGATCGGCCGGGCGTTTCTGCCTCAGGATGACATCCGCAACACGGCACGCGTGATCGTCATCAGCAACGGACTATGGCGGAACCGTTTTGGCGGCGACTCGACGCTCATCGGCCGCGCGATCACGCTCGACGGGAACCCGTTTACGGTGATCGGCGTCATGCCGGCTGCATTCGAGAACGTCACTGCGCCCGGCGCGCAATATTGGCTGCCGCTGCGGTACGATGCGTCACTGCCGTACTCGTGCCGCACGTGCCGCCACCTTCATGTGGTCGGACGACTGAAACCCGGCGTAACCGGGAGTCAGGCGGCACGGGAAATAAACACGATTTTTGCGAACATCCTCCGCGACCATCCCACGGACTATTCGTCGATCGGCGTCGAAGTTCCGCAGTTGCAGGTCGACATCACCAAGAGTGTCAGGCCGGTGATGCTCGCACTCCTCGGCGCGGTGCTCCTCGTACTGATGATCGCGTCGGCGAACGTGACGAACCTGCTGCTCGCGCGCGGCGCGCAGCGTCAGGGTGAGTTTGCGATTCGCGCGGCGCTCGGCGCGAAGCGTGGCAGAGTCGTGCGACAGCTCCTCACGGAGAGTCTGCTGCTGGCAGCTGCGGGCGGACTTGGCGGCGCGGCGATCGCGCAGGTTGGCGTGAAGGCACTCGTCGCTCTGGGTCCGGCGTCACTGCCGCGCTTGTCCACGATTGCCGTGAATGGTCCGGTTTTGGCATTCGGATTCGCAATCACAACGATCGTGGGAATTGTATTCGGTCTCGTTCCGGCGATGCACGCTTCGCGCGCCGATCTGCATCAGGGGATCAAACAGGGAACGCGCCGCACCGCAGGGAGTTCGCGGCTGACGCGCGCGGCGCTCGTGATGTCGGAGGTCGCGCTCGCGATCGTCCTGCTCGTTGGATCCGGACTTCTTCTGCGGAGCACGGCGCGAGTGTTTGCGGTCGATCCCGGATTCGACGCCGCACACGTGCTCACTATGCAGGTGCAGGCCGGCGGAAAAAGTCTGCCGAACGACACCGTCGTTCGTGCGTTCTACGACCGGGTGCTCGCTGCGGTTCGCGCGCAGCCCGGCGTCGAAGCCGCCGCGTTCACATCGCAGTTGCCGATGAGCGGCGACTTCGACGGGCAGAGCGTTGGGATCAAGGCGCATCCCGCGGCGAACCCGGCCGATAATCCGAGCCCGTTTCGGTATGGCGTGAGCGACGGATATTTCGAGGCGATGCGCATTCCGCTCCGGAAAGGACGCACATTCACGGCGCAGGACGTTGGCGCGTCGCCGCACGTCGCTATCGTAAATGAATCGTTCGCGAAGAAATACTGGCCAGGTGAAAATCCCGTCGGCCAGCTCGTCACCACGGCCGATCCGTCCAAAGATCAGTGGATGGAGGTCGTCGGCGTAGTCGGCGACCTGAAGCAGCTCGCCCTGTCGCAGCAGGAATCCAACGCGATCTACGTTCCAGAGACGCAGTGGCCGTACGCGGATCAGGCCATGTCGCTGGTGGTGCGCACGAAAGGGGACGCAGCGGCGATCGCGCCGGCGATCCGGACGACGATCTGGTCCGTGAACAAGGACCAGCCGATCGTTCGCGTCGTCACCGCCGGCCAACTCGTGGCGCAGTCGGAATCGACGCGACGTTTTGCGCTCGTACTGTTCGAAGCGTTCGCGCTCGTCGCGCTCGTACTCGCCGGCGCAGGTATTTACGGCGTGCTCGCCGGGACGGTGACGGAGCGGATGCGCGAGATCGGCGTACGTTCCGCGCTCGGCGCGTCGCGCAGCGACATCGTGGCGATGGTCGTCCGACAGGGGCTCCGTCTCACCGCGTTCGGCGCGATAATCGGCGTCGTTGGAGCGCTCGCGCTCAGTCATCTGATCGCGAGCCTGCTGTTCGGAGTGTCGCCGCTCGATCCTGCGACGTACATCGGCGTAACGGCTGTGCTGTCCGTGGTTGCGCTGGGCGCGTGCGCCGTCCCGGCGATTCGCGCCGCGCGAATCGATCCAATGGAGACGCTGCGAATGGAATGAGCGGTGAGCGGACTGGCGCCTTGACGCGTAGATTTAAGTGTCAGTAATGTGTCAACGCCTCCAACGCTTGGAACTCCCCATGCACATCCCAGGAAAAATCGTTTCGTGCACGCTCGCGCTGCTTGCGATCGCGTCTGCGACGCTCGGCGCGCAATCAAGCGGACGCGCGTTCACGCCCGAAGACTGGTACAAAATCGCGCGCGTCGGCGCGGGAAGTCTTTCGCCTGACGGAAACACGCTCGCGTTCACCGTGACGACTGTTCAGGAAGACAAGAACGCGCGTCATACCGAAGTGTGGATTCAGTCTGTCGCGGGCGGGCCGTCGCGGCGTATGACCGCGCCGGCGTTCGAGAGCACGGCGCCACGCTGGTCGGATGACGGAAAAACTTTGTATTTCACCTCCACCCGTCCCGGCAGCCGCGGCAACACGTGGGCTGTGCGCATGGACGAAGGCGGCGAGGCATTTCCCGCTGAGAATGCACCGGCCGCCGGCGGCGGACGCGGGGGTCGCGGCGGATTCGGCGGCGGCAACGCCGGCGTTCAGCCAAGCGACAAGAGCTTCACGATTTTTGCGGGCGGCGGAGCTGGAGCCGGCGGCGCTCGCGCGGGTGGCGGCGGTCGCGGCGGACGAGGCGGTCGCGGCGATGCAACCGATCCGACGACGGTCGCGAACGATCCGTACGCAAAGATGGGCCCGCTCGCGCGCCCACCGCAGGGCTCGATCACCAAGCCGCTCAATCCAAATCGTTTTGACGGCAAACAGTTTATCGACGAGCGCACACGCTCGAACGACGCGGGTTTCATTCCGAGTCGCGGACCGAATCCGGCAGCGGACTCGCTGAATGCACTGCTCGGCGGACGCGGCGGACGTGGATCGTTTCTTCCGCCCGCGGGCACACCGCCAGTTCAGTTGTTCATTCAGCGCGGCACCGGCGAGCGCAAACAAATCACGAACACGAACTACACGCACTTCTCGCCAAGCGTTTCGCCCGACGGCAAATGGGTCGTTTTCAGCGCCGATGCGAAGCTGCGATCCGATTCGCTCGTCGCGCGTGAGCGCGATTCGGTTGCGAAGCTTCCGCCGAACCACGTGCGCGACGACGCGGACCGCAATGAAACAGATCTCTACGTTCTACCGGTTGCCGCGTGCGAAGCCGGCGATGCCGCCGCGTGCAAGCCGAAGAAAATTGAATCGTTCGGCAGCGAGACGAACATCATCTGGTCGGCGGACAGCAAGCAG
>DASYSH010000489.1:0-5511 GCA_036003525.1 Gemmatimonadaceae bacterium
GGACGGAATACCTTCGTTAACCGACGCACAGAAAACGGTTCACTCGTTTGACACTAAAATGCCGCTGATTACTTACCGAGACGCGCTCAACCAGGCCCTTCGCGAAGAGATGCATAAGGACGACCGCGTATTCCTCATGGGCGAGGAAGTCGGCGTCTACAATGGCGCCTACAAAGTCTCCAAGGGCCTCCTCGAAGAATTCGGCGAGATGCGCGTCGTCGATACTCCGATCACCGAGCTCGGCTTCGCCGGCGTCGGAGTGGGCGCGGCGATGGTCGGGCTGCGTCCGGTCATCGAATTCATGACCTGGAATTTCGCGCTGCTCGCGCTCGACCAGGTCGTGAACGCCGCGGCGAAAATGCTCTACATGTCCGGCGGCCAGTACAACATGCCGATCGTCTTCCGCGGCCCGAACGGCGCGGCACTGCAGCTCTCCGCACAGCATTCACAGGCGTGGGAATCGTGGCTCGCTCACATTCCCGGACTGAAAGTCGTCGCGCCGGGCACTCCGTACGACGCGAAGGGATTGCTCAAGAGCGCGATTCGCGACGATAACCCGGTGATCGTTCTCGAGGGCGAAATGCTCTATAACCTCAAGGGCGAAGTGCCGGACGAGGAATATCTCATTCCCCTCGGCAAGGCGGAGCTCAAGCGCGAAGGCGACCACTGCTCGATCATCACGAGCGGCAAGATGGTGCTCGTCGCGATGCAGGCCGCCGATACGCTCGCGAAAGAAGGGATCAAGATCGACGTGGTCGACCTGCGTACCATACGCCCGATGGACGTCGACGCGATCACGACGAGCGTCAAGAAGACGAATCGCGCCGTCGTGCTCGAAGAAGGCTGGGAAGTCTGCGGAATCGGCGCTCAGGTGGTGGATTACATACAGCGCGACTGCTTCGATCATCTCGATTCGCCGGTGATTCGTGTGCATCAGGCCGATACGCCGATGCCGTACGCGAAGGCGCTCGAGAAATCCGCGAAGCCCGATCTGGCCAAGACGATCGCGGCGGTGAAAAAAGTCATGTATATCGAGGCCTGACCGATGGCAACGAAAGTTTTCATGGAAGCGCTGTCCCCGACGATGGAAGAGGGACGCCTCGTGAAGTGGCTCAAGAACGAAGGCGACGCCGTGAAGAGCGGCGACGTGCTCGCGGAAGTCGAGACCGATAAAGCGGTGATGGAGCTCGCCGCGCGCGGCGAAGGCGTGCTGCGCAAACGGCTCGTGAATGAAGGCGATGCAGTGCCGGTTGGTACGCTCGTCGGGGTGATTGGATCGAAGGATGAGGATATTGGGGCGCTCATCGGCAGCGCGGGCGCTGGCAAGACCGAAGTCCGAAGTCCGAAGTCCGAAACTGCGAGCGCAGCCGCCCCATCCGCACCGCCACCCGCGACTCCTCCCACAGCGCCGAGTCCCACAGAGTCGATTCCCAAAGCTACGGCCGCATCCCAAGCTCCCGCACCTGCTCCGACCAACGGCCGTACCCTCTCGAGCCCGCTCGCCAAACGCCTCGCCGATGAAAAGGGGCTCGACCTCTCACGTGTAGCCGGCAGCGGCCCGGGCGGCCGCATCATCAAGCGCGACATCGAAGCAGCGATGGCCTCGGGCAGCGCAGTTTCGGACTTCGGACTTCGGTCTTCGGTCAAGAGTGCAGCAGGCGATTTCGAAGACGTCCCGCTGACCCAGATCCGCAAAACGATCGCAAGAAGACTCGCCGAATCCATCGGCCCGATCCCGACGTTCTACCTCACCGCCGAGTTCGACCTCCAGCGCGCATCCGAAATGCGCGCGGCGATGGCGGCGATGGGCGACGACTACAAGGTCTCTTTCAACGACATCATCCTGAAGGCGACAGCGACGGCGCTCGCCCAGCATCCGGAAGTCAACGCGCACTGGCTCGGCGACCATATCCGCCTCCACCACCGCGTCCACCTCGGCATGGCCGTCGCGACCGACGACGGGCTCATCGTTCCGGTGATTTTCGACGCCGACAAAAAGCGCATGAGCGAAATCGCGATTGAATCGAAAGCGCTGGCGAAAAAAGCGCGCGAGCGGAAACTGACGCCCGCCGAGTATACCGGCTCGACGTTCTCGGTTTCGAACCTCGGCATGATGCAGATCGAGCAGTTCACCGCGATCATCAACCCGCCCGAGTGCGGCATTCTCGCGATCGGCGCCGTCGCGGATAAAGTCGTCGTCGCGGCGGACGGTTCGCTCGAGACCCGCAAGAAGCTCACGGTGACGATGAGCTGCGATCACCGCGCGATCGACGGTGCGGTCGGCGCCCGTTTTCTGCAGACGCTGCGCCGCATGATCGAAAATCCTCTCATGTTGGTTTACTAGGCCACTATCATGGCAACTTTTGATGTGATCTTCCTCGGCGGCGGCCCGGCCGGCTATGTCGGCGCGATCCGCGGCGCGCAACTCGGTCTCAACGTCGCTGTGATCGAGCGTGAAGGGCTCGGCGGCACGTGCGTACTCTGGGGCTGCATTCCGGCGAAGGCGCTGCTCGAAGCTGCCAATCTCGCGACGCGCGTCTCGCATTCGGCGGAGTTCGGCGTGAACGTCGGCGACGTGAAGCTCGACTACGGCGTGGCGATGAAGCGCTCCCGCGATGTGAGCCTCAAGAATTCGAAAGGCGTCGAGTTTCTGTTCAAGAAGAACAAGGTGACCTGGATCAAGGGCACGGGCGTGCTCGCGCCGAACAAATCGGTGAAGGTCACGCTGGCCGACGGAAAATCGGAGACACACACGGCGACCAAAGCCGTCGTGATTTCGACGGGATCGCGCGTGCGCGGCCTTCCGCAGGCGGGACTGGAACTCAACAAGACGACGGTGATTTCGTCTGACGAGGCGCTGATTCTCGAGAAAGCGCCGAAGACGATCGCGATCGTCGGCGCAGGCGCGGTCGGCTGCGAGTTCGCCGATGTGTTCACGGCGTTCGGATCGAAGGTCTCGCTGATCGAGGCGATGCCCCGCATTCTCCCGCTCGAAGACGAAGATTCGTCGGCCGAAGTGCAGCGCAGCTTCAAGAAGCGCGGCATGGATGTGATGGCCGGCGCGAAACTGACGTCGGCGAAGATCGGCAAAGACTCGGTCGCGCTCACGATTGAAGTTCAGGGCGGCAAGCAGGAACTCACCGTCGACCGCGTGCTCGTCGCAACGGGCCGCGCGGCGAACGTCGAAAATATCGGGCTGAAAGAAGCCGGTGTGGCGCTGACCGACCGCGGCTTCATCAAGATCAACGAAAAGATGGAGACGAGCGCGAAAGGCATTTATGCGATCGGCGATGTCGCCGGCCCGCCGATGCTCGCGCACAAGGGCGAGCGCGAAGGGATGATCGTCGCGGAAGTGATCGCGGGGAAACATTTCCATCCGCTCAGCTACGGTAACGTGCCGAACGCGACCTACTGCCATCCGGAAGTCGCGTCGATCGGATTGACGGAGGCGCAGGTGAAGGAAAAGAAGATCGAGTATAAAGTCGGCAAGTTCCCGTACAGCGCGAATGGCCGCGCCCGCACATCGGGCGAGACCGAGGGCTTTGTGAAGATCATTCGCGATGCGAAGTACGGCGAGATCCTCGGCGCGCACATCGTCGGCGCGCATGCGACGGAACTGATTCACGAGCTTGCGGTCGCTCGTGAAAACGAGTTCACCGTCGAGGAAATCGAACTCGCCATCCACGCGCACCCGACACTGTCCGAATCGATCGCGGAAGCCGTTCTCGATTCGATGGGCCGCGCCATCCACATCTAGCGACCGCAAGAAATGCCGAGCGGCGCCACGTTCCTCCGGTTTGGCGCCGCCGCGCTGGTGCTGCTGCTGATCCCGGGACCGGCCGTGTTGTACATCGTCGCCCGCAGCATGGCACAGGGGCGCCGCGCGGGTCTCGTCTCAGTGATGGGCACCTGCACCGGCGCGATGGTTCACGTGCTCGCCGCGACGCTCGGACTTTCGGCGCTGCTCGTCGCATCGGCAGCTGCATTTGCGGCGATCAAATGGCTGGGTGCCGCATACCTGATTTATCTCGGACTGCGGACCATCTTCTCGACGCCGGCGATCGCCGCACCCGATTCCGTCGCGCCGCGGCCGGTGCGCCGGCTGTACCTCGACGGAGTCGTGGTGACTGTTTTGAACCCCAAGACGGGACTCTTCTTTCTCGCGTTTCTGCCGCAGTTCATCGACCGGGCGCGCGGTTCGATCGCCGGGCAAAGTCTGGCGCTCGGCTTGACGTTCGTCGGGCTCGCGATCTTCACGGACGGCGCATACGCACTGCTCGCAGGCAGCGCGCACCGTCTGGTCTCGCCGGGCAAACGGGCGAAAACGTCGCTGCGATACGCGAGCGGCGTGACGTATGTCGGACTTGGAATCGGCGCCGCGCTTACGCGGAAATAAAAACCGGCCGGAACCAGATCACGCCACTTCGGGGGAACTGCGTCGACAGTTAGTCGAACCGCCGTTCCCTCCGGGTGTTTAAGGGCACTTCGAGTTCATCTTGAACCTGCCCCTATCTCATGAAACCGTCGCGCGATCCCAGGCATGTGCAGCATGTGGTCGATCCAGGCACGCGGCAGGAACTGTGGATGAGGATCATTCTCGGCGTGTTCGCGCTGGCGCTCTATGCGAACACGCTCGGCAACCGCTTCGCGTTCGATGACGCGGTCGTGGTGCAGGGCAACAAATTGACGCACCAGGGTTTTGCCGGCATTCCCAAACTGCTGAGCACGTTCTACTGGGCGGGTTACTGGGATTACAACACCGGACTGTACCGCCCGCTTTCAATGATCGGGTTCGCGATCCAGTGGCAGTTTTTTCGTGATGCCGCTGGCTGGTACCACGCCGTCAGCGTGCTGCTGTACGCGATCACGATCGTCCTGCTGTTCGGCACGCTTCGCAAGCTTCTGTCCGCGTATTCACCGATGGTGGCGTTCGTGGCGACGCTGATTTTTGCAGCGCATCCCACGCACACGGAAGTTGTCGCGAACATCAAGAGTCAGGATGAGCTGCTCTGTTTCATCTTCGCGCTGCTCACGATCCAGCTGATCCTCAGGAACGTTCAGAGTCCGTCGCGGGCCAATATTCTTCTCGCTTGCGTTTGCTTCTTCCTCGCGCTGCTTGCCAAGGAGGGCGCGCTGGTTTTTCTCGGCGCCATTCTGCTCATGCTGTACTTCTTTCGCGATGCGGACGCGAAAGCGATCGTCCGAAACATGGCGCCGCTGATCGCCGTCAGCGTGCTGTGGCTCGCGCTGCACCAGTGGGCCGTGCACACCAACGCGCCGCCGACGCACCCGTACAACATCGACGACAATTCGCTGGTCGGAGCCGGAACATTTCTCGAGCGCGAGGCGACCGCTTTCTACATGATGGGCAGGTATCTGCTGCTGCTCTTCTTTCCGACCACGCTCTCGTACGATTACTCGTACAACGAAATCCCGATCATCTCGTTCGCCAATGCGAAGGCGATCGTGCCGCTTCTCGTCTACGCGGCGCTCGTGGGCATTGCCATAACG
>DASYSH010000490.1:0-2416 GCA_036003525.1 Gemmatimonadaceae bacterium
TTTCGCCGGTGTAGATGTTGCCTTTGGAGTCGGTCGCGATGCTGTGCAGGAACGCGAACTCGCCCGGAACGCGTCCGCCATCGCCGAACGTCGCGACTTCAGTCAGCGTCGCGCGGTCGAGGATGTGCACCTGGTTGTTCATGCCGTCGGCGACGTACAGGAACGTCTGCTTCGCGTCGCGCGAGAACGCGATGTCGGAGACGGAACCTTCGCGCACCGTCTTCGGCGCGACTGCGACTTCCTTCACGAACGACCCGTCTTTCTTGAAGATCTGAATGCGATCGTTCGCGCGGTCGCATACGTACACCATTCCGTCCCTGCTCACCTCGGCGCACATCACAGCCGAGAACTGCTGCGACGGCGTCGCGCCAGGAGCGTACGCAGGCACAGTGGCATCGGTCGCCGTCTTTCCATAGGCGCCCCACGACCGCTTGATCGCGCCCGTGTTCATGTCGATCACCGCGACCCGGTGATTGCGCGACCCGTCTGCCACATACGCTTCGTTCGCCGCGTCATCGAAAGAAATCCGCGTCGCCCCGCCAAAACTCTCGGTGCTGCCGCTGTTCGCGGGAGTCGGTGGCGGGCCGGCGCGTCCGCCGCCGCGACCACCACGTCCGCCGCGCCCCGCCGGTGCAGCTCCGCGACTCACGCCCTGATACGCGGTATCTGGCGTCGCCGCCGGTGCGGCTGCCGGAGCCGCCGGCGCAGGCACTGGCTTGCCCGCGGCCATCAGGAATTTTCCGTCGTGCGAAAATTTCAGGATCTGATTGTCATTCGGCCCTGCTCCGCCGATCCAAATATTGCCTGCTTTGTCGATCGCCAGCCCGCTGGGTTTTTGAGGCCACGTATAGCCGGGTCCCGCGCCGCCCCAATGCGCGATGACTGTGCCCGCTTGATCGTACTCGAGAACGGCCGGCGCACCGATGCAGCACTCGCCGGTCACATCCACACCCGGCGGAGGCGCGGCGCCGATTTCCGTGCGCGAGTTGAACGCGTCGGGAATATTCAGCACGAAGACATGGTCCTGCGCGTCGACGGCGACTCCGACCGTCGAGCCGAGGATCCACCGCTCGGGCATCGGTTTTGGCCAGAGCATCGCCACCTGGAAACGTGGCACCGGCGCCATCGGCGCTCCGAGCACGAACGCGCCGACCATCAGCGCGGGCAAAAACTTGCTCTTCATCGTGATTCTCCTATCGGAAAACTCATACAGCGACAGACGCGGGAGCGGCGTATACTTTCGGTCGAATGCAACGCCCCCATTTTACGCCGCGCGCCCATCGTTCGTTAGAGGGCCGGTCGCACCGATTGCGATGGAGCGTCCTGCTCGCGGCGGGATTGTTGCTCGCATCGCCCGGAGTGCCGTCGGCACACGAGATTCCCGCGCGCGTGACGATCCTCGCGTTCGTGAAGCCGGAAGGCCGCAAGCTTCACGTGCTGGTGCGTGTCCCGCTCGAGGCGATGCGCGACATGCAATACCCGCTGCGCGACGGCACCTATCTCCAATTTCCCTCTATCGATTCGCTGCTCCCCGATGCGGCGCGCCTCTGGATCGCGAATCAGGTCGATGTCTACGAGGGAACGGCAAAGCTCGCCAACGCGACGATCGTCGCCGCGCATGTCGCGCTGCCATCGGATCGTTCGTTCGAGACGTATGAGAGCGCAGTCGCGCATGTGACCGGCCCGGGACTGCCCTCCGGCACGACGCTCGCGTGGCAACAGGCGATGATGGACGTGCTGTTCGAATACCCAATCACGTCCGACAGCTCGCGCTTTTCGATCAACCCCGCGCTGGCACGACTCGGCGTTCGCACGAACACGATTCTGCGATTCATCCCCGCGGGCGGCACCGAGCGCGCATTCGAGTACACCGGTGATCCCGGGCTCGTGCACCTCGATCCGCGCTGGAGCCAGGCGCTCTGGCGTTTCATCGAGCTCGGCTTCGCGCACATTCTCGACGGCATCGATCACCTGCTCTTCATTGTCTGCCTGGTGATTCCGTTCCGCCGGATCCGGCCGCTGATCGCCGTCATCACATCGTTCACGGTCGCGCACTCCATCACGCTCTTCGCGTCCGCGCTCGGGATGGCGCCGAGCGCGCTGTGGTTCCCGCCGCTGATCGAGGTGCTCATTGCGCTTTCGATCGTGTACATGGCGTTCGAGAACATCGTTGGCGCGCAGCTCGAACGGCGCTGGATCATCGCGTTTGGGTTCGGCCTCGTGCATGGATTTGGTTTTTCATTCGCGCTGCGCGAATCGCTCCAATTCGCCGGCACACACCTGATCACCTCACTGCTGGGGTTCAACATCGGCGTCGAGCTCGGCCAGCTGGCGTGCCTGCTGGTAGCGATTCCCCTGCTCAATGCGTTGTTCAAGTACGTGGTCGCGGAGCGGATGGGGACGATTCTGCTTTCGG
>DASYSH010000491.1:0-3304 GCA_036003525.1 Gemmatimonadaceae bacterium
GCATCGATCGCGGGCACGCTTGCGCATCTCGAGGCGAATCGCGTGCTCGCATATCCGACCGAAACGGTGTACGGATTCGGCGGAGCGATCGACACCACGTCGGTCGAACGTCTCGTCTCGATGAAACACCGGCCGGCCGGAAAGCCATTTCTGCTCCTGATCTCCGGAAGCGAAATGATCGAGCGGCTCGGGCTCCAGCTTTCGCGCTCCGCGTCGCAGCTTGCGGCGCGATTCTGGCCCGGACCGCTGACACTCGTGCTCAGCGGCGGCGAGCGGCGCGTGTCGCCGAGGCTCCGGGGGCCGGAAGGCGGAATCGCGGTGCGCTGGACTTCGCATCCCGGTTTGCAGCGCCTGATCTCCGCGATGGGCGATCCGCTCACTTCGACGAGCGCGAACCGGCCGGGACAGCCTCCGGCAATGAGTGCGGGTGACATCGCGTCGGCATGGAGTTCCGAAATCGCGGCAGGCGCGATCCGCCTGCTCGATGGCGGCGAACTCAAACCATCGTCGCCATCGACAGTCATTGATTGCACCACAAAACGTCTTCGCGTGATTCGGCCCGGCGCGATTCCGGTGGCACTCCTGAGAGAAAGTGTGCCGGATATTGTTGGAGATCAGTGACGGTTCGCTGACGGCATGGGGCAAGTGTGACGGGATGGAGACGAACTGCTCTTGCCGCAGGTTTTCGCGGCAAAGTATTGACCTCGCCACTCCGTCTCAGACCGTTGCCGCGCCATGACGGCCCGTCAGTTCACTACTCATATTCATTCAGTGTAGATTCGCTCTGAGATTCGAGTTCGTCGGCAAGGAGGTCCCAGTCGTGCGCGTTCTGTTCGTCTGCACCGGCAACACCTGCCGCAGCGCCATCGCAGAAGCGATCGCGGTGCGTGAGGCCGGCGCGCGCGGAATGCACGATGTGCAGGCATCCAGTGCGGGCACCAGCGCGTGGGACGGCGCGCCCGCATCGGACGGGGCGATGCTCGTCGGGATCGAGCGCCATCTCGATCTCAACACGCACCGGTCGCGCCAGCTCACGCGCGAGATCGTCGAACAGTCCGACCTGATCCTCGCGATGGGACCTCACCATGTGGAGCGCATCGACGCGCTCGGCGGCGAAGGCAAGACGCACCTCATCACGGATTACGCCGAGCGCACCGACGAAGGGCGCGCTATCGTCGACCCGTTCGGCGGCGGGCTCGATATCTACCGCTCCACGACCGACGAGCTCGAGCGGATCGTCGGGCTCGTATTCGACCGCATCGCGAGCGAGCACCCGCGAAACAGCGGAGCGGTGTAGTGGACCTGCCGGGCCGGCTTGTGCTGATCGGCCATCCCGTCGCGCATTCCCTTTCGCCGGCGATGCAGAACGCGGCGCTGCGCAGCGCGGGGATTCCGCTCACCTACGAAACGTTCGACGTCGAGGCCGGACGGCTCGCGCGCGTCGCGGGACTGCTGACCGACGCGAACGCGGCGGGCAACGTGACGGTGCCGCACAAGGAAGCGTTCTCGACGCTGTGCAAATCGCTCAGCCCCGTCGCCGATCGCGTTCGCGCGGTCAACACGTTCTGGACCGAGGACGGAACGCTCTTTGGCGACAACACGGACGTCGGGGGATTCAACGCGGCGGTCAGGCTGCACTTCGGTTTGCCGCACGATCATGGAATCGTCGCGCTGCTCGGAGCGGGAGGTTCTGCCGCGGCCGTTCTTGCGGCGGTGGAGCGATGGGACGGTGCGCGCGTCCGGATCTTCGCGCGAACGAGCCGCCGCGCGTCCGCGCTCGCCGCGCGGTTCGCGCGCATCGCGACCGTTGCCCCGACCATCGAGGATGCGGTCGGCGGCGCATCGCTCGTGGTCAACGCGACGCCGGTCGGACTCGATGGCCCGGAGTTTCCCGTGGATCCCGCGATTCTTTCTCCGGGCACCGACGTGCTCGATCTCACCTATCGCCGCGGTGAAACGCCGTGGGTTCACGCATGCCGCGGGCGGGGCCTTCGCGCCGGTGATGGACTCGCGATGCTGGTCGAGCAGGGCGCGCTGGCATTCGAACGCTGGTTCGGTGCGATCCCCGATCGCGATGCGATGTGGAAAGCAGCGCGCTCCTAAACGCATTCGGCGCGGCTCTCGATCTGCTGCTGCCGCGCGTATGCGCAGCGTGCGAGCGTCCCATGAACACAGGCGGCAGCGATCTGGTCTGCTCGCTATGCTGGTCGCGCATTCCGCTCCTTCCCAATCCCGTCTGTCAGCGGTGCGGCCATCGGACGAGCGGCCGTCCGTGCAGATTCTGCGAGATGCTCCCGCCGTTCGTTCGCGCTGCGCGCTCGGTGTGCTGGGTTCCGCACGAAATCGCGAGCGCGATCGTGCACGCGCTGAAATACCATGGCTGGACCGGCGCCGCGCGGGGAATGGCCGAACGCATGGCGCGACTCGGCTGGCCCACCGACGTCATCGCAGAACGTGCCGCCATCGTTCCGGTGCCGCTGTCGCCGGTTCGCGAGCGCGAACGCGGCTTCAATCAGGCGGCGCTGCTCGCCGACGCGCTCGCCGCGCGATGGCGCATTCCCGTATGGCGCGACGCGCTGGCGCGCACGCGCGCGACGAGAACGCAAACGCGGTTGACTCCCGGAGAGCGTTCCGCGAACGTTCGGGACGCGTTCGAAGTGCCCGATGAGTCGTCGTTGCGGGGCGCGCGGATGAGAGTGCGCGGCCGCCATATCGTGCTCGTGGACGATGTGCTGACCACCGGTGCCACGCTCAACGCATGCGCCGCCACGCTCTTCGCAGCGGGCGCGCGGACGATCAGCTACGCAACATTCGGCCGGGCCCGCGCGAGCGGCGACCGATAACATCAAAAAAAAACTCGAGGCAGAGTCTCCAATGGCATTGAAGGTCGGCATCAACGGGTTCGGCCGCATCGGCCGCCAGGTCGTGCGGGCAGCGAAAGAAATGAAGGCCGATATCGATTTCGTCGCGATCAACGACCTCACGGACACGAAAACGCTCGCGCACCTCTACAAATACGATTCCGTTCACGGCATGGCGCACGGCACCGTCGCGTGCGACGACTCGACCGTCACGATCGACAGCGATTCGATTCGCGTGTTCAAGGAGCGGGATCCGGGAGCGCTGCCATGGAAAGCGCTCGGCGTCGACGTCGTGCTCGAGGCGACCGGCAAGTTCACCAATGCCGAAGACGCGAAAAAGCATCTCACCGCCGGCGCAAAGAAGGTGATCATCTCCGCGCCCGCAAAATCCGAGGACATCACGCTCGTGCTCGGCGTGAACCACGAGAAGTACGACGCGGCAA
>DASYSH010000492.1:0-1588 GCA_036003525.1 Gemmatimonadaceae bacterium
TCGAGCGCCGACCCCGCGAGGTGCGCGAACAGCCCCACGCTTCGCAAATCGGTTTCGCGCAGCGCGCGAGGGTCGTTCGAGCCGAGCACGATCGCTCCGATGATTTCTTTCGACCGCGCCATCGGCAGGATTGCAATCGCACCCGCGCTCGGTGCGTGAAGGCCGGGCCCATACAATGTCGTCTTGGTGGGACGGCGCCCCTCGTTCTCCCAGCGAAGCGGCGTGCGCATTGCGCAGACATCGCCGACCATGGATCGCTCCGCAACGGGACTGTCGATCGCCGTCTGCGAATCCGGATACATCGGAGACACATAGCGGACGGTGCCGCGGCGCTCCAGCGCATTCCACTGCACGAGCGCGGCGAACGTGGCGTCGGTCGCCTCGAGCATCGCGTCGGAGATGTGCTCTTCGAGGTTCGCCTTGTCCGTCGACGGATCGAGTTCGCGCACGCGGCGCACGAGAAAGCGCATCCGCTTGTTCGCTTTCGCGCTCTCATTCCGTGTGACCTGCAGTTCGATCGCCTGTGCGAGTCGCTCGGCGTGGCGCGGAAGCCAGAGCTTGAGCTCGCCGCGAACCGACCTGATGCCGCCCTCCGCCGTTGCGACGAGCGCGCCCTCGACTTCGCCCGGCGTCCCCATGCCGATCACCGCATCGAGCGGCACGCGCGCGGCGGCGAATGTCGGCGTGTCCCGGGCATCATCGAAGTTCACGATTCCCTGCGCGGCCGCCCACCCGATCAGCGCGCGGTCCTGCGCGATGTTCTCCGGCGGCACGCCGGCATGATTCCACGCGATGGGCAGAATGTCGGACTTTGCGTCGCGGCGCACCCAAAACACGACATCGTCCGCGCCGTGCTGCGCGGAGATGTCTCCGAGATAACCGCGAAGATCGTCCGCAAGTTCCCGCGCTCTCAGCTCCGCGCTCTGGTGCGGATCGGATGGTTCGCGAATCGATCCGAATTCCGATGCGCGCGGCGTCCGCGCCATCGGGCCGCCTTCACCGAGCGTCTCGTATGGAATTCCCGCCGGCAGTTCGATCGGATGCTCGCGCTTCCAGCGCTCCCATCGGCGCCGCACCACGAGCGCGAATATCGCGCCCGCAACGAACGTGATCAGAAACCTGATCACCGCGCGTTCAGAATTCTTGCCGCGGCCATCGCGGCTCCGAAGCCATTGTCGATGTTGCACACCGTGACGCCCGCGGCGCAGCTGTTGAGCATCGCGAGCAGCGCGGACAGCCCCTGAAAACTCGCGCCGTAGCCCACGCTCGTCGGAACCGCGATCACCGGTGCGCGGACGAGCCCGCCGACCACCGACGGAAGAGCGCCATCCATTCCCGCGACCACGATCACGACTCCCGCATCTCGCAGCACATCATGCTGGGAAAGCAGCCGATGGATTCCCGCCACGCCGACGTCCGTGAGACGCGCCGCCGCGAGATTCAGCGCGGCGAGCGTTTCGGCCGCCTCTTCTGCGACCGGCAGATCACTCGTCCCCGCGGTGATGACGAGTGCGGGCTTCCCGGCGGGTTGCGGCTGCGCCGTTGCGGCGCCGACTCGCGCCGTGCGCGCGGCGTCGTTCACGATCAG
>DASYSH010000493.1:0-2154 GCA_036003525.1 Gemmatimonadaceae bacterium
CGCGATCGTGCTCGTCCCGGAGATCGCGCTCACGCCACAGGCGGTCGACCGCTTTCGCGCGGTGTTCGGCGGGCAGGTCGCCGTGCTGCACTCCGGGCTCAGCGATGGCGAGCGCTACGACGCGTGGCTCGCGCTGCGCAGCGGCGAGCGCCGGATCGCCGTCGGCGCGCGCTCCGCGGTGTTCGCGCCGCTCGCCGACCTCGGCGCGATCATCGTCGACGAAGAGCACGAATCGAGTTACAAGCAGGGCGAGTCGCCTCGTTACCATGCGCGCGAAGTCGCGATTCTTCGTGCGCGCGAGGCCGGCGCCGTCTGCGTGCTCGGCAGCGCGACGCCGAGTCTCGAGAGCTGGGTGAACGCGCGCGCTGGCAAGTACACACTCTTGTCGCTTCCGGCGCGTGTGGGCGGCGGCGCGCTGCCGCGCGTCGAAATCGTCGATCTGCGCACGAACACCAAGGCGGTGAACCTGCCCGCGGCTGAGCGTCAGATACGCGGCGTGCTGAGCGAACCGCTCGAACTCGCGCTCAAGGAACGGCTCTCGAAAGGAGAACAGAGCATTCTCCTGCTCAACCGCCGGGGATTCGCGTCGTTCGTGCAGTGCAGCGCGTGCGAATGGGTCGCGTCGTGTCCCGACTGTTCGATTTCGCTGACGCTGCACCGGTCGCCAGAGCGTCTCGTGTGTCATTATTGCCGCCGGCAGGAGCCGACGACCGACACCTGTCCGCAGTGCGGCGCGGTCACGCTTCGCCAGCGCGGACTCGGCACGCAGCAGGTGGAAAAGCTGCTCTCGGAACAGCTGCCCAGCGCGCGCATTGCGCGCATGGATGTCGACACCACGAGCGGAAAGTGGGCGCACGCCGACATTCTCGATCGCGTCGGACGCGGTGAAGTCGATGTGCTGCTTGGCACGCAGATGATTGCGAAGGGGCTCGACTTTGCGAACGTGACGCTCGTCGGGGTGATCGATGCCGACGTCGGCATCAATCTCCCGGATTTTCGCGCGTCGGAGCGCACGTTCCAGCTGCTGAGTCAGGTCGCGGGGCGTGCCGGCCGCGGTCCCAAGGGTGGGCTCGTGATCATTCAGACGCGTGTCCCGACGCATCATGCCGTGCGATGCGCGGTGACGCACGACTACGAAGCGTTCGTGGCCGAAGAACTTCCGGGACGCGAGGACCCGCCGTATCCGCCGACGGTTCGGCTCGCGAACATCGTGCTGAGCGGCGAAGACCAGGCCGAAACCGTCGCGTTTGCGCTCGCTGCGGGGGAGTGGTTCGAGCGTGCGCTTGCGGGCGATTCCTCCCACAGCGTTCAAATGGTCGGCCCGGCGCCGTGCCCCATCGAGCGCATTAAACAGCGGTGGCGCTGGCACTTACTGCTCCGAACCGGGAAGCCGGGAGCGCTCACGCGGCTGGCGCGCCGGTTTCTGACGACCTTCGACGTTCCTTCCCGCGGTGAACTGCGTGTGACGTTTGACAGGGATCCTGTAGTAATGCTGTGAGGGCAGGTGTCCCGGGTCTTTTTTGCCAATTGTGGACAGGTAAAGTATTTGGCCGACTCCCTCCAATTCTGACGGAGTAAATGTCGCGATGAAAACGAAACGCATGGCCGGCGCGACTGCCGCGCTCGCGCTCGCATTGGTGGCCGCCTGCGGCGGTGGAGGCACGACCGCGCCGGCGACGAATACCGGCGGCAACAACAATACCGGCGGCAACACGCCGACGCCGCCGGGACTGAATCAAGTCATCGCGCGCGGCACGTCGAATGTATTCGATCCAGCGTCGCTCACCGTGGCGGTCGGAACGACGGTGAGCTTCACGTTTGAATCGACGCAGCACAATGTGATTTTCGCCGCGACTGCCAATGGGCGTCCTGCGGACATTCCGGGGACGAATTCCAATACGACGATCACGCGCCAGTTCAACACGGCGGGAACGTTCAGCTATCAGTGCACGATCCACGCGGGAATGACAGGAACCGTCATCGTACAGTAGGCGCGGTGGCGCGGGAGTTCGGCGGGCGGCAGGCGGCGTCACATGGGGTGGGGGGCGTCGTCTGTCGTCCGTCGCATTTTGCTGTAGATTCTGACCGTGCGCGACATCCTTCAATCCACGCTCCATAAGCGGTACCATCTCGAGCGCGAGCTCGGGAAGGGCG
>DASYSH010000494.1:0-4638 GCA_036003525.1 Gemmatimonadaceae bacterium
GCCGCCGCCGCTGCCAAGGGCGAGACGGTGCGCGCCGTACTGAACCAGTCCTACGACCGTGGAAAAACGCGGCGCCTGAACCGAATCCGCCAGCCCGCCAAGGAATTCCCCGGGCTCGCCAACGCGCGCGCCCGTCCCAAAAACGAGGCTCGCGAGCTCACCCGTCCCCGGCTGGGCTGCGGCGCCGCCCGTGACCACCACGCCCGCCGAGAGCCGCTTCATGAACCCCGCCTGATCCACATCGCGCATCACCAGCTCAAAAATCTCCGCCGTCCGCTGATGGATGATGTGCGCCAGCAGCTCGCGCGGAATCTGCCGGTCGCCCTGCGCAACGGTGCTCGGCAGTTTGATAATTTCGCTGTGATCGACCATCGGCTCGTACGCGCAGCCGTAGGCCTCCTTCAGTCGCTCCGCATCGGCCTGCGTGACGCCAAGGCCGTGCACGATATCGCTCGTGACGTTGTTTCCGCCGTAGTTCACGGTGCCGAGATGGCGGATTTTTCCCTCGTGAAATACGGCGATATCGGTCGTGCCGGCGCCCATTTCCACGAGGCAAACGCCGAGTTCTTTCTCGTCTTCGGTGAGCACGCTGAGGGCGCTCGCGAGCGGTTCGAGCACCAGCTCGCCCACTTTGTACCCGGATTTTTCGACTGCCTTTCTCAGATTCATCGCCGGCGACGAACCGATCGTGACGAGGTACATCTCCGTCTCGAGACGCGTGCCGATCATCCCGATCGGATCGCGAATGCCGATGTTCTTGTCGACCGTGTATTCCTGCGGAATCGCATGAATCAGTTCGCGATCCTGCGGAATCGCCTGCGCGCGCGCCACGGAATTTGCGCGGTCCACGTCCGCCTTTGAAATCTCCGATCCCGTCACCGAGGCGATGCCTTTCGACGTCATCGCCTGCACGTGCTCGCCCGCAATCCCGGCGTAGACCGTCTGCACTTGTGCGCCGGCCATCCGCTCGGCGTCCTGCATCGCCTTCATGATCGAACGCGTGGTTTCGTCGATGTCCGCGACGACTCCGCGGCGAAGTCCGGTGGTCCGCGCCTGGCCGACGCCGAGAATATTTACGGTCGGATGCTTGGGAAGATCGCCGACGACCTCCGCGATGACGGCGGTCGTCTTCGCGGATCCAATGTCGAGGCCGGCAACGAGTCGATCGAGGTTCATGGCACCAGTGGTTCGTTCAGAGCGCGAAAAACTTCATGGCAAGCGCGCGATCACCTGATCGCGAAATCTCAAATCGAGTTCGGTGGCGCGAAGATTTCTGCGCGCGAGATCCTGCTCCACCGGAACGATGTCGGACAAACGATCCGCCGTCACGTCGCCCGAGGCGAGCACGTCGTGCGCGAGGTTCGTGGGTGATTCGGTCAAATGGAACAGCAGATAAAACGACGAGCCGCGAGGCAGACGCCGCACCTCGCCAATCCGCGCGAAGAGCGCCGGCAATTGCTCACGCACTTCGCCGAGCAGCCGCAGCGTCAGCGTATCACGCACCGCGAGCACCGGCAGGTCCACGTCAGCGGTGGCCGGATCGACCGGGAGTGACCGCCCGTTCGCATCCACCGCCACCAGCCACGACGCCGCTTGAACGAACGCGACCGGCGGGTTTTCCGTGATCCTCACGAGCAAAGTGCCCGGCAGTTTCCGTTCGATCCGCACGTCGCGAACGGACGGATGCTGCCGCACACGCTTTTCCAGCGGACCCACGTCGTCGAACAGCGACTGCGTGGTATCCACCCTCAATCGCGAAACGATCTCATCGGGGCTGACGTAACGCGCGCCTTCGATCTCCACGCGGCGCACGCGGAAGAAATCGAGATGCCGCACGAGGGCGCGTCCCCACCACGGGCTCGCGAGAACTGCCAGCGCGGACACCACGATCCCCGCGCGTCTGAGAATACGCGCGGCCTTCGACGGCGCGGCGGGGGCTTCGGCTTCCTCGGTCACCCCGGGCCTATTTCTGTGCGCCGAGCAGCGCGAGCAATTCGGGGCCGGTCCTGGTGATGTCGCCCGCGCCGACGGTCAGTACCACGTCGCCATCCTTTGCGAATTGATTCAGTGCCGCGGCAAGCTCGGTTCGCGCGCCCATCCACGCCGGACGGCGGCCGGCGACAGCCGAACTCTCCGCGATCATCTGGCTCGTGACGCCGGCAATCGGACGCTCGCGTGCGGGATAAATATCGGCGAGAAACAGCTGGTCGGCCTTCGCGAGCGCGAGGCCGAACTCTCCCGCGAAATCGCGGGTGCGCGAATACAGATGGGGCTGAAATGCGATCACGATGCGACGCCCCGGAAACGCGAGCCGCGCCGCGGACAGCGTCGCGCGAATCTCGGTCGGATGATGCGCGTAGTCGTCGATCACGGTGACGCCGCGCGCTTCTCCGATGCGCTGGAACCTCCGCTCGGCGCCAACGAAGTCCGCAAACCCCGGCGCCATCTGCTCGACGGTCACGCCGAAGCGCGCGAGTCCCACCGCGAGCGCCGCAAGCGCGTTCAGCACATTGTGCTCGCCGACGGCGCCGACGGTCACGCGGCCGCTCAGTTTGCCGTCGTAATGCACGTCGAACGACGTCTTGCCGTCGCCGGTGACGATTTTCCGCGCGACGAGCCGTGCCTCGATGCTGCTGATGCCATAGCGCACGACTTCAGCGCTGGATGGTGTGAAGATGTTGTTCGCGTTCGCCTGGTCCGCGCATAGCACGATCCACCGCGCGCCGCGCACGAACTGGGTGAACGCGCCGCGCACGTCATCGAGGTCGCGATAGATGTCGAGGTGGTCGGCCTCGACGTTAGTGACGACCGCGACGTCGGGCGCGAGCGCGAGGAAACTCCGGTCGTATTCGTCCGCCTCGACGACGAACACATCATTGCCGCCGTCGCTCAGATTGCCGTGCCAGCTCGCGACGCGCGCGCCCACGACGCCGGTCGGATTGACTCCCGCCGCGGCGAGCGCCTGCGTGGTCATGACGGTCGTCGTCGATTTTCCGTGCGTGCCGGCGATGCCGATCAGCGTGCCGCCGGCGGTTGCTTCGGCCAACGCCTCCGCGCGGCGGATCACCGGGATGCCGAGCTCTCTGGCACGGGCGATTTCCGGATGATCTTTCGGAATTGCGGAGCTCACGACGAGCGCGCGATGACCCTCGATGTGCGCGCCACTGTGCCCTTCACTCACCCTGATGCCGAGCCCGGCGAGGTCGGGCGCGCCGGACGGATTCTGATCGCAGCCGGTGACGGTCGCGCCGCGGCGTTTGCAGAGTTCGGCCAGCGCGGACATGCCGGCGCCGGCGATGCCCATGAAGTGGACGGGGCGGAAGTCGGTTGGGTCGATGAGTGGCATCAGTGTGCTGCGGACTGCGGATGAGGATTTCTAAGCAGCGAGAGGATGTGTCCTGCAATGTCGCGCGCGGCGTTCGGTTGCGCGCGGGCGATCGCGCGGTCGCGAAGCGAGGTCAGACGCGCCGGATCCGCCAGCAGTGAGCGGACGGTCGAATCGAGGTGGTCGGTTGTAAGTTCCCTCTGCGCCAGATGCACGGCGGCGCCCGCGCCTTCGAGCGCGATTGCATTTGATGTCTGATGATCGTTTGCCGCAGTCGGCAGCGGACAAATGATCATCGGCACACCCCACGCGCACAATTCGGACGTTCCCATCATCCCGCCGCGCACGAATGCGAGATCGCTCGCGGCGTACGCGTCCGCAATCGGCGAGAGATACGGCGTGACGCGCACGTCGGCGCGGTCGAACTGTTTGAACGCATCGTACTGGGCGGCCCCGGTCGCCCAGATAACACAAAGCGATTCGGGAATTCCACGTTCGATCCACGCGGCGACGGCCTGATTCATTGCGCGCGCGCCCTGACTTCCACCGAACACGAGCAGCACGCGGGCGTTCGGCGGAAATCCCCACCTCGCGCGCGCGGCGGCGGGATCGGGGCGAATGTCCGGCGGCGGCTCGATCGGGTTTCCGGTGTTCCGAAATACACACCCGGTGTGCGGGAGCCATTGCTCCGCTTCCGGAAAACCGAGATACGCCTCTTTCGAAATTCGCGTGAACAGGCGCGCCGTCGCGCCCGGATGGCTGTCGCCGATGTGCTGCACGATCGGCACGCCGTGCGTCCAGCCCCACGCGAGCGCGGCGCCGCTCGCATAGCCGCCGGTGCCGACAACGAGCGAGGGTTTCAGCGCACGGCCGAGCCTCCCCATTCCGCTCCACGCGGAGAAGCCGCCGCGAATCGTGCGCCAATTTTTCCAGAACGCCGGGCGATAGATGGGGTGGAGATCGAGCAGCGTGTGCGCGAACTCGCTCTTGGGGAGCACGTCGCGCTCGATGCCGCGCGCCGCGCCGACAAAGTGCGGCTTCACTGAAGGATCGAGCCGGACGAGCGCCCGCGCGATTGCGAGGCCGGGATACAAATGTCCGCCGGTTCCGCCACCGGCGAAAAAGATGTTCACCGCGCCGGCACCGACATCGAGCCCGTTGGGTCGGTGGCGCCGCTTCCCACCACGCGCTCGCGCACGCTGCCGACATTCACCAGAATGCCCGTCATCAGCATCGAAAGAATCAGATTCGACCTGCCGAACGAAATGAACGGCAGCGTGAGTCCGGTTGTCGGCAGCAGGCCGATCACCACA
>DASYSH010000495.1:0-2750 GCA_036003525.1 Gemmatimonadaceae bacterium
GGACGCTGACGCACCGGACGGCGGAGCGTTTTTCGCCGCGGTGCACCGCACGCTCGATGTCGAATACGCCGGCGCCGCGGCGACGTTCGCGATGCGCCTGTCGCCGGACGAACCAGCCGAGAATTCCTCGAGCGCGGAGCCAGCGGGCGCGCGCCAGGGAACGTTCAGCGGAACGAGCCGGAAACGCTGGGCCGATTACTTCGCGTCGCTGCCGTCGTTTCGCTGCGCTGATCCCTATATCGAAGCGCTGTATCGGTATCGATGGTATGTGATGCGGGTGAACTCGCGCGCGCCATCCGACGGCGTGAAGAATGCGGTCGGAAAAGTTCGCGAGTTGCGCTGGATGGGAGACGGATCGCTCGCGCGCGAAACGTTGCGCGAGTTTCTCAAGAAACCCGCGGCGGCGGACTGGGGCGCGGCGCTCGGCGCGCTGGAGCAGCTCTGGCCCGACGCCGCGTTCAACAAACAGATCACCAGGAAAGTTGTCGCCGCGGCGGACTGGCTCGTCGCGGAGCGCGATCGCGAAGAGAGCGGATTGTTCGACATCGCGCGCGACGACCGCTCACTGGAATCGCGCACGACCGCCGCGGCCACCGGGCGAATCAAGGGGATCGAGAACTCCGTCTACGCATATCGGCTGTTCCGCTGGCTCGAGCACTGCGCGACCCGCACGGGTGGCGACAGCTCGAACTGGACTATGCGCGCCGATCGCACCCGCGATGCGATTCGCGAAAAGATGTGGAATCCGGCGACGGAAATGTTCGGCGACGTCGATGCAAGGTCGTTTGCGCACACCGGCGTGAAGCATGCGCGCTGCTTTCTGCCATACGGCACCGACATCGCGGACGCGTCACATCTGGCCGGACTGGAAAAACACCTGCTCAGCGCGCGCGAGTTTCTGACCGAGTTTCCCGTTCCATCCGTATCCGCCGACGATCCGCGGTTCAGCGCGGAAGGCGAGTGGAAATCGCGCCGCGCTAATGAGCCATGGAACGGGCGCGTTTATCCTGAGGTCACGGCCGAGGTCATCGACGCACTCGCCCACACCGCGCGGAGCCATGCGCCCCACCTCCGCGCGCCTGCCGCCGCGTTGCTGCGCCGGTTCGTGCGCATGATGTTCCACGACGGCGAGCTCCATCGGGTGAACTCGTTCGAGCATTACAATCCGCTCACCGGCCATGCATCGGTATTTCGTGGCGGAGACGATGTGCAGCACGCATGGCTGAACGATCTGATCATCCGTCACGTGATGGGGATCGACGTCGGCGAGGCCGGGGTGACCGTGGACCCGCTGCCGCTCGCGCTCGAATTTGCCGAAATCTGCGGCCTCAAGATCCGGGGCAGATCGATCGACGTCCATATTGAGGGCATGAGCATCACGGTCACCGTCGATGGCGAATCGGCGTCTGGCTCGCTCGGAAATCCGATGGTTTTCGCGACACCGTCAACAGGCTGACACTCGGTCGGTTGGACATCGCCGGATGAACTGTCTGGCGACTGACATACTAGGGCCACACCTTACAAAGTTCGGTCATCTTGTCCGGCGGAAGACCGTTACATAGCTTGTCCGACGTGAGTTCCTCTCTTGCATCGTCGCCCCCCGGTTCACCGCCGTCACCCCCTTCGCGGGGATTGTCGGCGCTCGCCGCGATCATCGCCGAACTCGCCTCGAACCAGCCGCTCGAAGAGAGCGTGGCGAGGTCGCTCGAATCGCTGCGCGGGGTGCTTGGAGTGCCCGAGTGCGCAATCTGGCTGCATTCAAAACAGGGGCTGGTACGATCCTGGGGCGCCGGGGATCCCCTCATCACGGCGGCCCAGGTGCAGACGCACCTCGACCACCCGGGGCCTGTTCACGATTCGCTGGTTGTCGTCGCCATCGGGTCGGGAGATGGCCAGGCCGGCGCGCTCGCGGTGCGCCCCACGCACCACCTCGATGCCGAGGAAACGCTGCTGGTCGCATCGGTTGCGAATCTTCTCGGACCGGAACTCGCGCATGCGGAGAAAAACCGGCAGCTCGAAGTCGAGGTAGAGGCGCGCACTGCCGAGATCAATCGCGAACGCATCTTCACCGAGAAGATCATCGACTCTCTCCCGCTCGGCCTGTACGTGATCGATCGCGAGTACAGGATTCAGGCGTGGAACAGAAAGCGCGAGACCGGAATGCAGGGTGTCTCGCGGGAGGAGGCGATCGGCCGGACGATTTTCGAAATCCTCCATCGTCAGCCGCCGGAAATGCTGCGGCGTGAGTTCGACGATGTGTTCACGACCGGCCGGATTCAGGAATATCAGATGGAGTCGCTCGCGACGGGCGAGCTGCGCACGTACCGCATCACGAAAATTCCGATGCGCCTTGGCGATTCGGCGGTGACGCACGTCATCACCATTGGCGAAGACGTCACCGACTGGAAGGAAGCGCAGCAGCGCTTTGCTCAGGCGGAAAAGCTCGCCGCAATCGGACAGCTCGCGGCGGGTGTGATGCACGAGATCAACAATCCGCTGGCGACGATCGCCGCGTGCGCCGAGAGCCTCGGGTTCAAGCTCGAGGACGTGAAGAAGGCCGGCAGCGCGATCCCGTCCGATGCGAACGAATATCTGCAGATCATCGACAACGAAGTTTCGCGCTGCAAACAAATCGTCGACGGTCTCCTCGACTTCAGCCGGCCGAAACAGGCGCTGAAGGAGCGCGTCAGCGTCAACGAAGTGATGGAGCGCACGCTGCTGCTGCTCAAGCATCACGTGCGATTCAAGCG
>DASYSH010000496.1:0-9402 GCA_036003525.1 Gemmatimonadaceae bacterium
ATTCTCGCGCCCGCGATTCGCGCGGCGCGCGACGGATATGTGCTGAGCGAAGGCACCGCGACCACGCTTTCAACGGAGCGTGATCATTTTCTGAAGTACGAGGGAAGCAAAGCGCTCTTCTTCAACAAGGACGGCAACCCGAAAGTCGCGGGCGACACAATTAGAAATCCCGACCTCGCCTGGGTCCTCGGAAAAATCGCCGACAACGGCGCCGACGGCTTTTACAAGGGTGAAGTCGCGCAGAAGTGGATCAACGATATCCACGCGAAAGGCAACACGATGAAGATGAGCGATCTCGCCCGCTATTTCGCTCCAGAGCGCGAACCGGTGAGCGGCACGTATCGCGGCTACACTTTTTATGCGAGTGCTCCGCCAGTGAGCGGCGGCGCCGAACTCGCCGGCCGGTTGAACCTTCTCGAGCACTTCGAAAAGCCGAAGATCTATACGGAAGACGCCGCGACGATGCACGCGATCGTCACTTCGTGGCTTCTCGTGCCGAGCACTCGGAATCGTATCGCCGACCCCGACATGTGGCCGACTGACATTGCGCCGATTGTCAGCAAGGACACGAGCAACCTGCGCTGGCAGTGCTACGATCCGACTAAGGCGTTGAGCCCTTCGATATTTCGGAGCGACACACTCGCCTGCGCGCTTCCGATGAAGTCCGAAGACCGAAGTCCGAGGACCGAAACTGCGTCTCTCGGCGGCGGGGCGGTTTCGGACTTCGGTCTTCGGTCTTCGGTCCCCTGTGGCCCCGACCACGCCACAGAAGTCGACTTCTGCCACTCACAGGGAACCACCGCCTTTACCGTAGCCGACAACGAAGGCAACGCCGTCGCAGTCACTCAAACGCTCGGTACCTGGGGCGGAAATTTTTATGTCTCCCCCGGCCTCGGCTTCCTCTCCAACGACAAACTCACCAGCTACGGCACCGATCCAGCCCAGTACGGCTCACGCCTCGCCTTCGCCCGCCACGGCTCCACCATCACTCCCACGATTGTCTTCAAGGGCAAGAAACTCGTCTTCGCAGTAGGCGCCGCCGGAAACAACTGGATCACCTCCGCCGTTTTCGAAACGCTGCTCGGCGCCCTCGACTACGGCCTCGGCCCGCAGCAAGCGCTCGAACTCCCGCGCTTCATTCCGGGCGTGAACTTCGGCGGCGGTGGCGGACGCGGAGCCGGCGCCGGTGCGCCGGGCGCAGCTGGCGGCGGCAGAGGTGCCGCGGCGCCCGCCGGCAAATACAACATCGAAATGGAAGACGGCTTCTCGCCTGACGTCATCAAGAAACTTCGCGACATGGGCTATGACATCAGCTTTGTCTCGATGCGTGGCGAACTGCGCGAAGGCTACGGCGCCGCCGTCGCGGTCGACGGGAAGAAAGTCACCGCCGGCGCCGATCCACGCCGCGCGGGAGCGGCCGGCGCAATTCCTTAGTCCGGCGCGTTCGCCTTGAAGAACGAATAGGTCAACCGGTCGCAGCACGGCTCGGCGAGCATCAGCTCGCCTTCGATCGAAAAATTCAGCGTGAGCGTATCCGTCGCCGCCTCGAGCCCCGGCGTCATCACGATCGTCCCCGCCCGCAACGAGTCGGTCGCACCCGGCGTGATCGAGAATGTCCCGCTCGACACTTTCACCCCGGCGCGAAATAAATCCGTCGTGCCATTTGAATAGAACACGACAAGGTTCGGCACCGGCAGACTGCCCGCGCCCGTGCAGTGATACGCGATCCCGCCGCACCCCTGCGTAAGCGTCCAGCTGCCGACGACCGCCGTCAGCAGCGTCGATTGCTTGGGCCCGGCGAGCGCCGCGTGCCGCCCGCACGCAGCGCCGACGACTGCAAAGACCATGATTAGTCGCTTCATACCTATACTACCCCGTGACCGGTTATTCAGGTCACAGACTGCGCGCGCGCACCGCCGCTACGCCAAGCCAGATCGCCATCGCCACGCCGATGACTACGATCGCCATCCGCACGGTCTTGTGCGAAACGCGCTGCGCGATCCTCGAACTCATATAGCCGCCGACGATCGATCCGAACGTCATCACGAATACCATCGGCCAGTTCACGAGCTGCGGCTGGAGCGCGAAGATCAGCGCGGCCGTGACGTTCGTGAGCATCCCGCTCCACAGCTTGAGTCCATTCATCTGGTGGATGTTGATCAAGCCGGCGAAGCCAAAATTCGCGAGCATCAGCGCGCCCGCGCCGGCCCCGAAGTAGCCGATGTAAATCGAGATCGCGAACTGTGCGACGAGCAGCGCGGTCGTCGGCCCGGTTGGCGCGAAGTTATCGGTCGAGACTTCGATGTCCGAACCCGTGAGCTTCGCGTGGATCTGCAAAGCGAGCCGCGTGATCTGCGCTTGCGCAGCGAACAAGAACGTCGCGAGCAGCACGAACCCCGGCACCATCGCCGCGAATTGTTTTGGCGGCGTTTTCAGGAGAAAGAACGCGCCGAGCGATCCGCCGACGATGCACGGAATCACCAGCCCGCGCATGAACGGCGCCGAGCCTTTCATTTCTTTGCGGTAGCCTAGCTGCGCGCCGATGCCGCCGGAGAGAAGCGCGACAGTCGCCGTCGCGTTCGCTGCGATCGGAGAAAGCCCGAACGCAACTAACACGGGATATGCGACCAGCATGCCGCCGCCGGCGAGCGCGTTCACTGCGCCCGCGATCGCGGCGCATGCCGTGAGAATAATTATTTCAGAAAGCGACAATTGAATATCAGGCGAGCGTCAGGCGTTCCACCGACCCGCTGATACTATCCCCGTCGAAATCAAGAAAGAGCTGGTGATCGGTGACCGTCATCGAAAATTTCACGCGGCGGTCCAGCCGCTGCACGAACTCCGCGAGGAGATCCCGGTCGATCGCATAGAGTTCGAGCTCCTCACTTCTATGGATCCGCTCGCCTTCGTAAGCGCGCAGAAAAATCCGCGGCTCCTTGTGGGTGTACACGGCGACGCGCGGCGACGCTTTGCTTGCCTTATGCAGTCGAGCAGCATCGGGCGATCCGATCTCGATCCACGATTTCATCGCACCGGTGAGATCACGCACGCTGATCGCGGGCACATCGGCCTCGCTGATCCCTTTCGAGAACGAAATTCCTTCGGTGTACTCGAGGCAGTACGCGAGCACCCGCGCCGCGAAATATTCCTCGGTCTCCGACGGATGGCACGCGGCTTTGATCGTGAGCGATTCATACACGCCGCGGTCGACGTCGCTCAGTGCGACCTCGAAGGTGTACATCGTTGCGGTGAGGGCCATCGTACAAACTTAGCGGCAGATCGTGCGTCGCCGTCGAAACGCGGCTACTTGCTGGAACCTTGCGGCCGCAATCGCCAGAGCGTAGACACCACCGGCTGTGCGAGAGTCACGATGTGCCCGTCGGTCGTCCATCCACCGTTCGTGTCGTACTGATCGCCGGGCGGAAGCACCTCGAGTCTTCCCGTTTTTGGGTCAAGCATCGCG
The DNA here is from genome assembly GCA_036003525.1 of Gemmatimonadaceae bacterium. Taxonomy (GTDB): domain Bacteria; phylum Gemmatimonadota; class Gemmatimonadetes; order Gemmatimonadales; family Gemmatimonadaceae; genus Fen-1231. Next base: position 3,464 of record DASYSH010000496.1, read on the forward strand.
AGAGGCCAGAACCACGAAGCTCGCGGGACGACGCCGACCAGAATCCGTCCGTCGGGACCCACGGCGTTTGACGCGATCGTCCCGACCGCCGAAATGCGCAAGTCGCTGTGGACTTCGATTTCAGTTTCCTTGGTGCCGTCGAGCGGCACGTGAAATAAGCGCACCTGCGTTTTGTCGTTGAGCGTGACGATCAAATACTTTCCGTGCGGATCCACGGCGACAGCGTCCCCCGCACGAATCTTGGTGCGCTTCTCCGGCCCCTCCGCGGGGATCGACCAGACGATCCTCGATGAATCCACGAAGTACAGTGTTTTTCCGTCCGGAGAGCCGGCGACGCTCGAAGGCAGCAGGCCCGAGAATCTGCGCAGCACCTGTCCCGTGGCCATCGATGTTATCGCGAGCGTTCGCTTCTCGGCCGAGCCCATGAGCAGGGCGACCCGGTCGGTGCCGAGAACCGTCATCGGTGAATTCGTCTCTTCATCCGTTCCGATGAACGGCGCCGCTTCCTCTCCGGGGGAAATCGCCATAACGCGCGCGCCGACGCCGGCGAGCACACTCACGAGCGCGCGGCCGTCAGGCAGCGCCAAGACGGTGGTCGTATTGCCGCCATACACGAGTATTGGGCGCCGCTCGAGTTTGTGATCCGCAGGAGAATAATGCACGAGGTCGGCCGGTCGAAGTTCGGAATCGATGTACAGCGAGCCGTCGCTGCCGAAATCAAGCCCACCGGGGAACGCCATCAACGTGGCGATCGTTCGCACGCGATTCGAACCATCGCGCGCGACCTCGAGCATGCGTGACACCGACCCAACGACATTCTCGATCACGACGGACCGGTCGTCATTGCTTATCGCGAATGGCGCCGGTGGGATCGACATGTTCGGTGCGAGCCGCCGAAACCGTTTCGCGGCAATATCGGTCACGTACAGATGATCGACTGCATTCGGCTCCGTTGCCGGACGACCCAAAAACGCGATCTCTTTTCCGTCGTGGAATGGTCGAACCGGGTCCACCAACGTGCTCGAGTATACGAGCACGTTCAGGGTGTCCACGCGTCCCGTCGCCGGATAGAAGCGATAGAGCTGCATGTTTCGATCCGCGTTCATCCGGGTCACCAATAACGAACCGTCGGCCAGCTCCGCCGGCGCTTGAGCGTCGGCAATCAGCAATCGCGCACCTGTGCCGAGCGGAGAGATGCTGTACACGCCGTTGGGAACTTCGAGCCGGCGTGAAAAATAGATCTTGCTGTCATCGAGCGACCAGCTCACATCGCCGAGCAATCCTTGAGTGCGGTCGGTCGTGAGGATCGTCCAGTCACCGGTCTTCGGTTTTAGAACCGCGAGTTGATTCAGCCCGTTCACGAACGCATGGAAAGCGACGTACTGACCGTCATGCGACACCCGTGGGTTCATCGCGACGAGCGGCCCGCCGAGCAGTTCGCCCCGCCACTCGGAGCCGGCAGATCCCGCCGACGCATTGCTGCGTTTCCCGGCGATGAACCCGAAAACAGCGACAGCGATCGCCGCGACGGCGGCCGTCGCTAGCACCTTTCGGGACGACGCAAACACCCGCCACGACGACGCACCGTCGGCGACACGCCGCGTCGAGTGCGTCCCACTCGTCCGCAGCGCATCTGCAAACGCTGCCGGCGTCGCGAACCGATCCGCCGGAAGTTTCTGCACCGCTTTCACGACAGCGGCTTCAAGCTCAGGCGTCACGGTGTTTCGCCGCGATCGAAGCGGCGGGGCCGGTTCCGTGAGCACACGCGACACAATCGCCTGCGAACTCGGTCCGGTGAACGGCGGCTCACCCGCGAGCATTTCATACAACACCGCTCCGAGCGAGTAAACATCGGTGCGGCCGTCAATGATTTTGTCGCCCGTCGCCTGTTCCGGGCTCATGTACTGCGGAGTGCCGAGCGAGAGGCCGGTCTGCGTGAGCCGCGTCCCGCCGGCATTCGAAACCGCGAGCGCGATTCCGAAATCCGCGACGAGCGCGGATCCATCGTGCAACAAAATATTTTCGGGCTTGATGTCGCGATGCACCACGTTGTGGCGGTGCGCGTAGTCGAGCGCTCCCGCGACTTCGGTCGCAATGCGCAGCGCTTCCTCGATCGGCAGCTGGCGTTCGTGTTCGAGCCGGTCGCGCAGTGTCTGCCCTTCAATGAAAGGCATCACATAGAACAACTGCCCGCCCGCCGTTCCCGAATCGAAGAGCGGCAGGATGTGCGGGTGCTGCAGATTCGCGGTCACCTTCATCTCGGCGATGAATCTCTCGGGGCCGAGCACCGCCGCGAGCTCCGGGTGAAGCACCTTGATCGCGACGTTCCGGTCGTGCCGCACGTCGCGCGCGAGATAGACCGTCGCCATCCCGCCCTGGCCGATCTGCTTCTCGACCGCGTAACGTCCGACCAGCGCCTCGTTCAGCTCGGCGATCGTGTTCAAAATGACGTGGCCGGATTGGGGACTAATCGCCTTGGAGCCTCGGTGGCGCTGGCGGAATGTAGGCCGGTCGTCTCCCAGGGGCCAGCGCGGTACTATATAGAATGGACAAACGCGAATTCCTCCGTACCGCCGGCACCGCATCGCTGGGGCTGATGTTCGGCCCCGACCTGCTCACGCACATCGCGCGAACCCCCGCCGCCGCGCTCGCCGAAGACGAGCCGTTCTGGGCGGCGATGCGGGCCAAGTTCAAGCTCACGCCCGATTACATCAATCTCGAGAACGGCTACTACTGTTTTCAGCCGGAGGAAGTGCTCGAGATTTTCATCAAGAACGTCCGCGCGATCAATGTCGAAGCGTCGCACTACATGCGCACCCGGCAGGTCGACGATAAAATTCGCGCGCGCACGAAGCTCGCGGTGCTGGCCGGCTGCTCGGCCGACGAGCTCGCGCTCACACGCAACACCACCGAATCGCTCGACACCGTAATCTCCGGCTTCGACTGGAAGCCCGGCGACGAAGCCGTCATGGCGAACCAGGACTACGGTGCGATGCTCGACATGTTCCGGCTCTGCGCGAAGCGCCGCGGCATGACCAACAAGTTCATCGACATTCCGATGGACCCGAAATCGGACGATGAAGTCGTGCGGGTCTACGCGAACGCGCTGACGCCGAACACGAAGCTCCTGATGATCCCGCATATGGTGAACATCACGGGCCACATTTTGCCGGTGCGCGCGATTTGCGACATGGCGCACGCGCGCGGAGTGCCGGTGATGGTCGACGGCGCTCATGCGTTCGCGCACCTCGATTTCAAAATTCCCGACCTGCACTGCGACTACTACGGCGCGTCGCTTCACAAATGGCTCGCGACCCCGCTCGGCGCCGGCATTCTCTACGTGAAGAAAGACCGCATCGCATCGCTCTGGCCTGTCTTCGCCGATCTCAGCATGGCCGACGACGACATCAGAAAATTGAATCACACCGGGACGCATCCGGTGCACACCGACATCACGATCGAGAATTCGATCGCATTTCACGATGTGATCGGCAGCGCGCGCAAGGAAGCGCGTCTCCGGTTTCTGCAGAATTATTGGACGTCGAAAGTTCGCGGCAACGCGAACATCGTGATGAACACGCCGTCGGACCCGAAGCGCAGCTGCGGCATCGCGAACGTCGGCGTGAAGGGAATGAAACCCGCCGACCTCGCGAAAACGCTGCTCGAGAAATACAAGATTTTCACCGTCGCGATCGACGGCGCACTCGTGCGAGGCGTTCGCGTGACCCCGCAGGTGTATACGTCGACCGCCGATCTCGACACGTTTGTGGCAGCGCTGCGGTCGATGGCGATTTAGCTGGCCCGTTGCGGTCCGCGGGCCCATATTTCACGCCGCGCGCCCCCCACACAAAGCGTGAATGTCGGACTTTCGTGCCCAGCTCGAAAAATCGATCTCAGGCCAGTACGTCATCGAGCGTGAGCTCGGCGGCGGCGGGATGTCGCGCACATACGTGGCGACCGAGAAGACGCTCAATCGCAAAGTCGTAATCAAAGTTCTCGCCCCTGAGCTCCTCGCCGGCGTTTCCGTCGAGCGGTTCAATCGCGAAGTCCTGCTCGCCGCGCGACTCCAGCATCCGCACATCGTTCCGGTCCTCGGCGCGGGCGATGCCGACGGTCTTCCGTGGTTCTCGATGCCCTTTGTCGAGGGCGAGTCCGTTCGCGCGCGTCTCGCCAAAGGACCGCTCTCGATCGGCGAAGCCATCAGCATTCTCCGCGACGTCGCGCGCGCGCTCGCATTCGCGCATTCCAACGGCGTCGTGCATCGCGACATCAAGCCTGACAACGTGCTTCTCGCGGGCGGCAGCGCGACCGTCACCGACTTCGGAATTGCGAAGGCAATTTCCGCGTCGCGCACCGTCACGCCGGGCGGCACGCTGACCGTTGCCGGCACTTCGATCGGAACGCCCGCGTACATGGCGCCCGAGCAGGCCGCCGGCGATCCCGACACCGATCACCGCGCGGATTTCTACGCGTTCGGTGTGCTCGCGTACGAACTCCTCTCCGGCCAGACGCCATTTCACGGGCTCGCGCCTTCGCGGATGCTCGCGGCAAAACTCAGCGAGCGCCCGCGCGACATTCGCGAGCTGCGCCCCGACACACCGGTCGCGCTCGCGCAGATCGTGATGCGCTGCCTCGAGGCCGCACCGGCAAGCCGCCCGCAGAATAGCGCCGACATCGTGAAGGTCCTCGACTCGGTCACATCGAGCAGCGCCGGCGAAGCGGCGCCGATCATTCTCGCGGGCGGTCAGATTCGTCTCGGCCGCGCGATCGGCCTGTGGGCTGTGGCGACGCTGCTCGTCGCGCTGACCGCGTGGGCCGCAACCGCCGTCATTGGACTTCCCGAGTGGGTGCTCCCCGGCTCGGCCGGTGTGATGCTCCTCGGTCTGCCGATGATTTTCCTCACCGCGTATGTGCAGCGCACCGCCTATCGCGCGTATACAACGACCCCGTCGTTCACGCCGGGCGGCACCTCCGCCACGACGCGGGGCACGATGGCCGGACTCGCAATCAAGGCGAGCCCGCATATGTCCTGGCGCAGAACGTGGATGGGCGGTGCGGTCGCGGTCGGCGCGTTCGCCGCGCTCGTGCTCGCGTTCATGGTGATGCGCGCACTCGGCATCGGGCCGGCCGGCTCGCTGATCGGCAAAGGCACCTTCGGCGCGAAAGAGACGATCGTCGTCGCGGACTTCAAGAGTCCCGCGAGCGACTCGACGCTCGGCAGCACGGCGTCTGAGGCGCTGCGCACCGATCTCGCGCAGTCAACCAGCCTGAAGATTCTTTCGCGCGCAACGATCACCGAACTGCTCCGGTTGATGAAGAAGCCGGCCGACGCAAAGTTTCCGTTCGATCTCGCCCGCGAAGTTGCAACGCGTGAGGGCGCAAAGGCCGTGCTCGACGGCGAGATCAGTCAGATCGGCAATACCTACATCATCGCGGCCCGCCTCGTCAGCGCAGCGGACGGCACGGAGCTCGCGCAATTTCACGAAACCGCCAAGAGCCAGAACGATATCGTCGCGGCGCTCGGCACGATCTCCAAGGGAATTCGCAGCAAGGTCGGCGAGTCGCTCCGCAACGTGCATGCATCGAATCCGCTCGAGCGCGTGACCACGGCTTCGCTGCCTGCGCTGAAAAAGTACGTCGAAGGGCTCGAGCTCATCGCCGCGACCGGCGATAACGACAAGGGCCGCGAGGCATTGCTCGAATCCGTCGGCCTCGACAGCACATTCGCGATGGCGTGGCGTCGTCTCGCCGCATCGTACGGCAGCGATGCGGGCTCGCAGGGCCTGAAGCAGCATGCCATCAGCGAGGCGTTCAAGTACCGCGATCGATTGAGCGAGGACGAACGGCTCCTCACCGAAGCCGGATATTATGAATGGGGCCCGACGCCCGATCGCGAAAGGACAATTGCCGCCTACAATGCGATCATCGAGCGCGACTCC
>DASYSH010000497.1:0-6414 GCA_036003525.1 Gemmatimonadaceae bacterium
TCGCCGCTCAGTCTCTGCGCCTTGATGTCTTCCGCGATTCCGACGACGTAAATGCACGGCATCGTGTCCGCATTCATCTTCACGCACTGGCCGATGGCGTCCGCTTTTGGCCAGAGACGCTTCGCCATTCCCGCGCTCACGACCATCGAGAGCGGCGCCGTGGCGACATCCGCCTGTGAAATTCCGCGCCCGCGCACGATTCGCGTGCCGATGGTCGAGAAGTATTCCGGGCTTACGCCGTTGAGATCGAACTGGCCAAGCTTGCTCACGGAGTCGATGCCGGCAACGAAGAGATTCTGGCTCCACGTGCTCCAGAACGGCACGCTCGTCTGCCTCGACGCGTTCTCGACTTCGGGCAGCGCCTTGGCGGCCGCGAGAAGTTTGTCGCGGAGCAGCACCTTCCCCACGCTGTCGAGCTGCACGCCGCGCATATTCAAGTTGATGAGCAGGACGGGATCGGTGTCGTAGCCCATGCGAATCGACTTCACATTGTCGAGGCTGCGCACGAACAGGCCGGCGCCGACGAGCAGCACCACTGAAAGCGCTCCCTGCATGAGCAGCAGTCCGGTGCGCAGTTTCGAGCGGTGGAAGGTGCCTTCGCGGGCGCCCGCCTTCAGATCCGACGTCAGACTCACGCTGCGAACCTGAAATACCGGCGCGAGTCCTGTGAGGACGCCGGCGGCCAGCGCAGCGCCGGCGGCGAACATTATCGTGCGCAGATCGCCGAGCACGCTCGCGGGCGCAGCCTTGGGCAGAAATGCCGCGCGAAGCACCGCGCCGCCGATTTGCGCGATCAAAAGTCCGGCGACTCCGCCGAGTGTCGCGAGCAGGACGCTCTCCGTGAGCAGCTGGGAAAGCAGACGCTTCATGCTGACGCCGAGCGCGAGACGCACGGCGATTTCGCGCCGGCGATTCAATGCGCGCGCCAGGAGAAGATTGGCGACGTTCGCGCAGGCGATGAGGAGCACGATCAAAGCGACGCCGCTGATCCACGACGCGACTTTCGCGAGGCTGCTGGTGTTCGGCCCACGCTCGGCGAGAATTGAACCGGCGATCGCGTGCGGCTTCACGATCGAGATCGGAGACCGTCCGCCGGGATTTGCGTCGAGTTCCTTTTGAAAACTGCGCAGATACGCATTGGTGAGATCCGCGTCGGCGGCGGCTTGCGTGACTCCCGGTTTGCGCAGCGCGAGCGTGTTGGACCAGGTCCAGTTATACGTGCCCCACCAGGTTTGGCCGGCGCGGAGGAACGTCGCTTGCGAGGCCGCATATGTGCTGAGCGGGATGTACGCGACGGGCGGCTGATCGGGCCAGAGCCCGGCGAACCCAGCCGGCGAGACGCCGATGACCGTGTAGACGATCGGACCGATGCGCATCGTCGAACCGAGCGCATCGCGGCGTCCGCCGAATTGTGTCTGCCAGTAGTTGTAGGAGAGCACGACGACGTTCGTTCCGGCGGGCGTCGTGTCTTCAGCCGCGGTGTAGTAGCGCCCGAGCGCGGGCGGCGCGTCGAAAAATCCGAAGAACGAGGCTGTCACAACGCCGACGCGCATCTCGTGCGCTTCGTCGCCCGTGCCGATCGCGATATCCCGCGCAGTGAACTGGGCGAAGCGCGAGAACGCGGTCGTCGTGCTCGCGAGATCGTAGTAGCGCGCGAGGGCGACGCTGGAGCTGTTGAATTCTTTTCCGCGGTATGTGGTCGCGAGATAGACGCGATTGGTTCTGCCGGCATCGCGCAGCATCGGCGGCGCGCGGAAGAGCAGCCGGTCGACGATGGAGAACATGGCGGCGTTTGCGCCGATGCCGAGGCCGAGCGTGAGCACCACCGCGATGGTGAAGCCGGGCTTGGCGCGAAGACCCCGGAGGGCGTAGCGGAGATCCTGGGTGAAGGATTCCCACCAAGGGGCAGGCGCGGTTGTTGGCATGGGCGGTCTCGGCGTGGGGGCTGCACATTCGACAACTCATGAACGAAAATGGTTGACGCGTCCCAGAGCTTTCCTCGAAGCTCGGAGTTCAAGCTCCTGGGTCACAGGTGGGGAGTGTCAATACTCGTCTTTCGAAGCTCAGTAATTGCAGTTTCAAGAGCTCTCAGCTCCGAAGGACGAGTTCTGACACTCCCGACCCGTGAGTCTATGAGCTCGACCTGCCAGTTTCCAGAAACAACGTCTCCGGTGGCGACAGCTAGCTGATCTCATCACTCCACCCATAGTTTAGCGAATGTCAAATCTCCGCCTGGCTCTCGCGGCTTCATTGCTCATCCCGCCGCTCGCGCACTCCCAATCTCCCGCGCCCGATCTGGATGCCATCGCCAGGAAGGTCATTGCACGCGAGCAGGTCGTCGGCGCGTCGGTGCTGGTTTCGCGCGCGGGGAAGGTTCTGCTCCACAAAGGCTACGGACTCGCCGAGCTCAATCTCGGGGTTCCGGCCAAAGACGAGACAGTCTATCACGTCGTCGGACCGTTGATGCCGTTCACTGGTGTCGCGGTCATGCAGCTCGTCGAATCCGGCAAACTCTCGCTCGACGCGGACATTGCGCCGCTCGCACCGGATTTTCCGACCAACGGCCACCATATCACCGTTCGCGAGCTGCTCAGCCACACCACCGGCATCGTCGATTACCACTACCTCGGCGACGCGATCGACGGGACGAGCCGGCAGCCGAAATCGCTGCACGAAGTCATTGCGCTTTTCTCGAACCGGCCCTGGGTAAATGAGCCCGGCACGGTGTGGGATTGGTCGATCTCCGGTTTTGTGCTGCTCGTTGAAATCATCGAACGCACGAGTGGCCAGACTTTCGACGACTACATGACGCAGCATGTATACGGGCCGGCCGGAATGAAATCGACCACGCTCTGCGACGATTTCACGATGACGCCGGGCCTCTCGCCCGGTTATCGCCGGACGAACGACGGGCACGTGCAGGCCGCGGAAAACGGGATGGCCTTCAACTACGACCTCCGCTATTGCAGCACCGTAGGTGATCTCGCTCGCGGATGGCAAGCCGTGCTCTCTCACAAACTCATCAAAGCCGAAACGCTCAGGCAAATGAGCACCGCCGAAGGACCATCATTGAAGATGAGCCCGACCGATCCCGAGATGCATTACGGGCTCGCCATGACGCTCAATCACGAGGACAATCACCGCAGCCGCGGACAGCACGGATCGCTGCTTGGATACGCGGGCGCGATGTACGAATTTCCCGACGACAGTCTCGCGGTGATTGTGCTGACGAACACCGAAAATCAAAATGCATATGCGATCGCGAGGGCGCTCGCGCGTGCGATGCTCAAGCTGCCGGAGCTGCCCGCGCCGCCCGCTCCGCCCGCGCCCCGAGTTCTGGCCGATGAACCCGTGTCGGCCGCACAGCGCGCGCAAATCAGCGGCGCATTCACCGTGAAATACGACAACGTTTCGCCCGATATGCACGGCTCGTTCCTGCAGTACCGCCGCACCTACAAGATCTACGACGAAAACGGCCGGATGATGATCGAGGCGATCGGTCAGGGTGCCGAACGTTTGCTCAAGCAGCCCGATGGCACCTTTGCGACGAAATCCGCTCCGCGCACGGCGATCAAATTCGAAATTGAAAATGGTCGCGCGGTGAAGATGATGATGACCTCACCCGGTCCGGCTCGCGCACTTGCGGGAGGCCGCGCGGAATAGAACAACGATGGAAGATCGAAGATGGAAGATGGAGGTGCGACAGCAGTTTCCATCTTCGATCTTCCAACTTCCATCGCTCTTCATCTGCTCAGCCAGTACGCCACCTTCACAATGAATGTGTTCTCCGGATGCAGCGCGAACAGATTTCGATACTCTGTTGTCCATGGCTGACTGAGGTCGACTGAGTCCGAACCATCCCGCCCATGCGTCCACACGACAAACAGTGTGGAGCCCGGGCGATATTCCCACCGCAGCACCGTGTTCGCGCGCAGCTGACGGAAATCGAATCCCGCTGAAGAGCCCGCGGGCGGTGTGTACGGCTGCAGCCGCGCGTCGTACGATGCAGCGCGCGGCGTCGAGCTCAACTGACGCACATTCGAGTAGGTGCCATCCGTCACGAATGGCGCGCCGTAAAATTCCAGCGTGAGATTCGGCGTCATCGCATAGCTCAATCGCGCGGTGAGCGATGTGGTCTGCTGCTGCAGATGCGCGAACGAATAGTGCGTGACGCCGAGCGCGTCGGTGAAATTTCCGTACCACTGCGCGTCGTCCATGTTGTTCGTGAAGTTGATGCCCGCGCTGAACAACAGCGCGCTCGAGATTTTGAAATCAGCCGACGGATTCCAATTGATCGAGCGCGACTTTCCCTCGTTCCACGACGAATAGTTGTACCACAGGTACGGAATGACCTTCATGCGGTCATCGCCCTGAATGCCGGCCCACGGATAGAACGCGGGCGAGTTGCGCGGTGCGGGGCCGCCGCGCGAACACCGGTCGCAGTAAGTCTCGCCAAGATTCGACGCCGTGCCGCCGATGTGGAACCACCAATTGTTCGGCAGGTTGATGTGCCAGTTCGTATTGAACGCCTGCTGCAATTGCAGGCCGCTCGTCGTCCAGGTGTTCCAGTTGTTGAAATTCATCTGGAGACTGCGGTACCAGCTCGTCGGCTTCTGAAATGACAGCGCGGCCCAGGTGGCCCACGTCTGCTCATCGGCGCGGAGCAAAAACCCGAGATCGTTCGGTTCGTATCCGGCGGACTGCCGCAGATAGCTCGTCTGGAATCGCGTGACGCCGCCGCCGAGCTTTCCGAACAGAATCTCCTCGGCGTCGCCGTTGAGCGAGGTGAGCGTGGAATCGAAGTGCAGGGAACCGTCGGTTCGCTGATATTCGTGCACCGGATCCAGCTGTGTTGCGGCGATCGCGCGCGCGCTGCCGGCGACATGCGTTCCCGTAATCGAACCCTTGAGTTCGTAATCGGTGTGGTGAAACAGCTGGCGGAAATTGAATCCGCCGACGTACGCTTCGCGACGCAAAAGCGAGTCCGACCAAATGTCGAGCGAGCGATTCACGGCGGTCGCGACCACGCCAAAGCTGCCGTTTCCATGGTCGTAATCCTGGAGCGCGCGGAACACAGTGTATGCCGTCCGCGGCTCGAGCGTCTGATTGGCTGGCCCGGACATCCGGTCGGTGACCGCTTCGAGCAAGCCGACTGCCAGCCCGCCGTCGCTGCGGCCCGTGAGCTTCGCGGCGGCAGTGATGCTCGTCGCGATGGGTGAGCTGCCATCTCCATAGCGGCCGCTCAGCTGGGGCGCGCGCCCGATACGGCGCGAATAAAAAAGGCCCTCGCCGCTGCAGTTGACGATACTGCAGTTCATGTCGAACCGGTACAGCCCGGCTCCCTCGATGAAAAACGGCCGCTGCTCCTGAAAGTACGTCTCGAAGTCGCCGAGATTCAGCACGGATGGATCCGACTGCACCTGACCGAAATCGGGATTGATCGTCGCATCGAGCGTGAGATTCGACGTGACGCCGTATTTGATGTCGGCGCCGACGGTTCCGGAATTCAGCTGGTTCCAGTTCGCCGTCTGGCGCGACGCATTCTTCGCGAGGACGTACGGAGTGACCTCGAGCTGGTGTGGCGTGGGGATCTCGGTGATTCCGGTGAGATCCCCGAGCTGCGAAGCAAAACCGTTTTTGCTCTGGCGGTACACGGGCCACGAGGTGCGTTCCTTGAACCGTTCGATATCGCGCCAGATCGAAAATCCGAACAGGTGCTCGCCGGGTCCGCCCGGATAGCGAAGCTGGGAAAATGGAATTCTCAGCGCCGCGGTCCAGCCGAGCGAATCGACTTTCGTCGTGGCGTCCCACACGCCGTCCCAGGTGATGTCTTCGTTGAGGTCGGCGGAAATCGCATAGTCGCGTTTCACGCCGTCGGGGTTCACCGCGAACTCATAGCCCGACCGCCGGTCGTGATATGAGTCGATGACCACTTTCAGCTGATCGGACGATCCGCGGAAGTCGCGCCGGGAGAGCGCGTGCATGATGCTGTCCGGGTGCGGATCGTACGCGCGCATGAACACGTAGACGTAGCGGTCATCGTAGACCACGCGGAATGTCGTCCGAAAGCGCGGCGGACCGTCTTCCTTGGGCGCAAACTCGCGGAACGCATCATACTCGGGCGCGCTCTTCCAAATGTCATCGTCGTCGCGCCCGTCCATGCGCGGCGGATGTGCGGCGCGAACGGCCCTCGCGGAGGGAACGCTGTCGCGGGCGGGCGGAGCGGCGGGCAATTGTGTGTTTTGGAGCGCGGCGAGCGCTGCCAGCATCGGGAGTGCAGCCAGAAACATTGAGCGGGACGGCCGTAGTGGAGGTTGTCGTGTTAGACAGCACTACGACGCAAAAGGTTGACGAACGGAGTGATGATCGAAGATGGAAGATCGAAGATGGAACGTCGATGATCAACTTCCATCC
>DASYSH010000498.1:0-5525 GCA_036003525.1 Gemmatimonadaceae bacterium
GCAGCGGAACGAGCGCGAAAACAATGCTCGCCGATACGCCGCCCATATGTGTGAGTGCCGTCCAGAAGAAGAGTGTGGCGCTGGATGCGGACTCGCGAATGACCCAGCGCAGATACAGCGCGCGGTCACGGTCATCGAGTCGGTGCAATAGCGTACTCTGCAGCATACGCTCTAAACTAGCGAAGGGCGGGCGGAATGGTGGTGCCGCGAGCTGCGGCGCCGCGGACGTTGTATTCATAACTATGCCGCCATTGGAAGTTTTGCAAAGGCCTGTGTGAGTGGCCGTCCTACGTAGCTCTCGGGGCGCGCAATTCCGAGCGCCCAGAGGACAGTTGCCGGCACGTCGGTGAGCGAAACACCGGCGCCGAGTTCACACGGAACAACGGCACCCCCCAGGAGCATCAATGGAATCGTGGTGTCGAGCGGATGCGCGCTGTCATGGTGCGTGAGCGTCGCGCCGCCGCCGCCGTGGTCGGCGAGCGCGATGAGCAGCGTGCCCGGGTCGCCGAGATCGACGATGCGCTCGAGGTCGCCGAGCGCGGCGTCCATGCGCGCCGCCGCTTCGCCGTATTCCGGCGACATCCACCCGAACTCGTGACCGGCGCGGTCTGCATCGAGCCAGTGCAGCATGATCAAGCCGCGGCGCTGCGTTTCGAGATTTTTGCGAGCCGCGCCGAGCACGTCCGACGCGTTCTCACCGTGATTGCGAAACTCACCGAGTCCGAGCATGCTCGAAAACGTCGCGGCGATGCCGCGCATCAGGAACGGCACCTGCGGCATGAAGAACGACGATGGCAGCGAATGTTTCGCGAGTTCTTTGGCCACCGGATGAATCGGCCCGCGCGGACACGGAATGCGAAAATGTTCGCTTTGCATTCCGTGGCGCTCCGGAGCGGCGCCGGTGAGCAGCGACGCCATCGCGCATGGCGTGATGCTCGGATTGACGGTTTGCGCTCGCAGCGTCGACGCGCCGCGGCGCACGAGGCTCGCGACGCGCTGCAAGCGGAATCGCTGAATGGCGTCGGGACGAAGCCCGTCGAGCACGACCAGCACTACGCGGCGGACCGGGGACGAACGAATGTCGGCAGGCATTGGCGTTCCTCGGAGAAGAGTGAGCGCAGTTCTCACACGCATGAATGACGCGTGGGCCTGTGACAGGCGGCAGACGGTGACGTCCCGAATTGGTCACGAACTGAAGCGGGGGATCCCCGCACCGCTCGCCCCGTGCTCCGCGCCAAATTGCATCTCACGCGTCGCGCGTCCCCATCGCATTAGTCCTCGCGCGTCGCCGTATTTAATTCGTGACCGCACCTTCACCCATCCGTCACATCCGCGATTGAGTATTCTCCGCTCATGCGAGTCCTCTACTGCACCGACACCTACCCTCCCCAGGTAAACGGCGTCTCCGTAGTCACCGCAATCTCAGTCGACGGACTGCGTGAGCGCGGATGGGACGTGCATGTCATCGCGCCGAAATACCCCGACGAGACATCGCATCTCCCCGATCCAAACCTGCTTGCGCTGCCGAGCACATCGCTCCCGCTCTATCCCGATGTGCGCCTCGTCGCGCCCGATTACGCGGCGGTGCGGCAAACAGTCGATCGCCTGCGGCCCGATCTCGTGCACTGCACGACCGAATTTCTCGTCGGCCGTCTCGGCCAGATCGCGGCGCTGCGCGCCGGTGTGCCGCTGGTGACGTCCTACCACACCGACTTCTCCCGTTACATGTCGAAGTACGGCGTGCCGTGGCTCGCGAAACCCGTATCGCGCTACATCGCGCGATTTCACAAACGCGCGCTCCGCACCTTTACGCCCTCAAAGGCGTCACGCGCCGATCTGTGCGCGCTCGGCGTGCCGGACGTTCAGGTGTGGGGATGCGGCGTCGACTCCGAACGCTTCAACCCGTCGCGCCGCTCACAGAAGCTCCGCGTGAAATTCAGTCTCGACGGCGCGTTCACTTTCATCTATGTCGGCCGCCTCGCCGCCGAAAAGGGCGTGGGCGTTGTCGTCGAAGCGTTCCGTCGTGTGTCGGCGCAGCTCGGACCGGACGCCGTGCGCCTCGTGATCGCCGGGGCCGGTCCGGAGGAGGAGCGCCTCCGCGCGCTCGCGCCCGACGGCACGGTCTTTCTCGGCTTCATCGATCGCGAGACGGCGCTTCCGGAGCTGTATGCGAGCGCCGATTCGTTCGTGTTCGCCTCGACGACCGAAACACTCGGACTCGTCGTCCTCGAAGCGATGGCGTCGGGATTGTCCGTCGTGGCGACGCCCGCGGGCGGCGTCGCAGAGCATCTGCGCGACGGTGAGAACGGCCTCGCGTATCCCGCGAACGATATCGACGCGTGCGCGGCGGCGATGGTGCGTGTCGCAACGGACGGGAACCTCTCGACGAAACTGAGAACCGGCGCGCGCCGTACGGCGGAGGCGCTCTCGTGGTCGGCGGAACTCGACCGTCTGGACGCGAGTTATCGCGAGCTCAGCAACAATTGACCGGCGGCGGGAGAAGGCGCTTCTTGCGCCGCGGCGGCACTCAGCCGCAAGGTTAGGGCAGCAAAAAACCCCCACTGCCCCGAGGACGAGATGACGGAATCATCCGCAAGCGCCGCACCGACGCCCACGGACAACGCGAGCATGGCCGAAGATTTCATCGATATCTTCACGTCGCCGGCGAAAGTTTTCGCGCGGCGCGCCAAGGCCAATCCGATCGTGCCATTTCTGATTGCGTCCGTCGTGATGGCGATACTGTTTTTCGCGAGCAAGAATGCGCTCGCGCCGATTTTCGACTCGATGACGCAGAAGGCGATCGACCAGGCGATGAAATCGAACGCGCAAATGACGCCGGATATGGCCGACAAAATGCGGCCGGTCATGGCGATCACGTTCGTCGTCGGCGGCCTCATCGGTACGCCGATCCTGCTCCTCATCGGCGCGCTCTTCACGTGGATCGTCGGCCGCTTCTTCATGGGCGGCGCGCTGACGTACGGCGGCGCGCTCCTGATCGCCTCGTATGCCTTTTTTCCAAAGCTGCTCGGCAGCATCGTCGGCATGGTCCAGGCGATGGTCATGGACGTCACCAAGCTGACGTCCCCGTATCAGCTCTCGATTTCCGTCGCGCGGCTGTTCAGCCCGTCGTCGATGTCCGACGGCAAATACAACCTGCTCGGGCAGCTGGATCTCTTTTCGATCTGGTGCAGCGTCCTCATCGCGATCGGCCTGATGCAAGTCGCGAAGCTCGAAAAATCGAAGGCGGTCACTGCGGCTGTGATCCTGTTCGTGCTCGGCTGTCTTCCGGCGCTCTGGCAGGTCGCGACCGGAAAGTAGGGCGGTCTCTCACCCGTCGCGCGCGCCCGTTTTTATGTTCATCGTCACCACGTTGAGCGCGCCCATTCTCGAAACGACCAGCGCGCCTCCGTGAGCCCGCGCAATCCACTCGACTATCGGGAGCCCCAGACCATCGGGCGCTCCCGAGTCGGGTCGGGGCGCCACGATGAATTCGTCACCGCCGCTCGACACCTCGAGCGATGCGCCGGCCGGCGCCGGCCGGCACGATACCGTCACGGGGACGTCGGAGCTGCCGTGACGGCACGCGTTCTCGATCAGCTCGACCAGCGCCTCCTGCAGAAGCGGGGCGCTTCCCCGCACCACGACATGTTCCGCGGTGCCGATCGCGAGCGACCGGCCCAGTGCTGACGCCCGTTCACGCATCAGATCGGTGCAGTCGAGTACGAGGCCGTCGAGCTCTACCTGATCCTCCAGCCGCACTTTTTCACCCGCCTGCGCTTCGGCCAGCAAGAACAACTCGTCCACGCGCCGCCGCATCTGTTCCGCTGCCGTGCGAATCCTGCCGAGCGTTCCGCGCATCCGCTCTGGTGTCGTGGCCGTCGCGGTGAGTTCATGCCCCGCTTCGCCGAGCACCAGCGTGAGCGGCGTGCGAATCTGATGCGCGGCTTCACGAATGAATCCGCGATTCCTGCGCTGCGCATCGTCGAGTTTCTGCAGCAGCGAATTGAATTCGGTGGCGAGCGTCGCGACTTCGTCGGTCGACTCGCCCACCGGCAGCCGTTGCGACAAGTCTGTCGGCGCGATGCCGGCGATCGCCATGCCAAGCTCGTCCACGGGGCGCAGCGCGCGCCGCGCGAGAACGTAGCCGGCGCCGAGACTGAGCAGCAGGATCAGCGGCACGGCGATCGCGATCGCCTCAGCGACGACGTGCGTGTCGCTGTCGATGGCCTCGATCGAGCTGAACGCGAGCACGCCGAACTTCAGCGGCGGCTCGCCCGCGCGCGGAAGCGTCGCGTGCACGCCGGACGCGCGATAATCGTCGCCGGGCTTGTCGACGCCGAAGCGCGGCGAGCCGGCCTTCGTCCACGCGACGAGCACGCGATCGATCACATCGCGCGATCCGACGCCGGCGACCAACGCGCCGCCACTGTCGACGATCGCAAACAGATCGCCGTTCGCCGGCCACTCGCGCACGACTTCGTTCGCGGCATGCGCCAGCGACGAGTCGCGCGAATCGCGCATCACGCGGGCGACCGCCGATGCGACGCCGTCCGCCGACGCGTCGAGGCGGTTGTCGAGCCGTCGCGTCGATTCGTTCCAGAGGTATCCGAGGGCGGTCGCGGCGAGAATCGCCAGCGCGACCAGAAACGCGAACGCGAAACCTGCGGCCAGCCGGAGCCTGAGCCGGCTAAGCGCCATTCGGTGTGGCGCGCGCGCGGTCGGTGATCGCGTATCCAGCCCCGCGAACCGTATGCACGAGCGGGACGAGCCCCGGCCGGTCCACTTTCCGGCGAACGCGCCCGACCAGCACATCGACCGCGTTCGCGACCGGCTCGAAATTATCGTCCCACACGTGCGCCAGAATCTTCGCGCGGCTCAGCACCTGGCGCGGGTTGCGCATGAGGTACTCGAGCAGTGCATACTCGCGCGACGTAAGCGCGATATCGACGTGTCCGCGCCGCGCGCCGCGCGTCGCCGGATCGAGCTGCAAATCGGCGATCTTCAGCACGGGCTCGAGCGACGTCGCCGGACGCCTCGCGAGCGACCGGAGTCGCGCGAGCAGCTCGCTCACCGCGAACGGCTTGGCGAGATAGTCGTCCGCGCCGGCATCGAGCCCGCGGACGCGATCGTTCACGGCGTCGCGCGCCGTGAGCATGAGCACGGGTGTGCGGTCGCCGCGCTCGCGCATCACGCGGCACACTTCGAATCCGTCGATATCCGGCAGGCCGAGGTCGAGGATCACGAGGTCGTATTCGCTCGACGCCAGCGCTTTCAGCGCCTGCAATCCCGTCTTCGCGCTGTCGGCCGCCCACGCCGCTTCACGCAGCACGCGCAACAGAAAGGCGCTGACTTCCGGTTCGTCCTCGACAACGAGTAATCGCATTGAATTAACGTAGCCGAATTGTCTGGCGGCCGCCCGTCATGTCTTGGGCAGACAATAGTTGCGTCCGCGGATCGCGACGAGGAGCACCGGCACGACGAAAAGCGTGATCGGCGTCGACAGCGCGAGGCCGCCGACAACCGCG
>DASYSH010000499.1:0-2838 GCA_036003525.1 Gemmatimonadaceae bacterium
GCCAGAGTCCGAATCCGATCCCCGCGATCAAGGCAACGGCCGCCGCAAATCCAAGCACGCGCAAGTCGATCATCGCCGGTGAAACGCCGGAGAGCTGCGCGGGGAGCAGCGCGCGCATCGCACCGAGCGCCGCCGGCGCAAGCGCAACACCGACCAGCGTCCCTCCGGCGGCGAGCACGACGCTCTCGATCAAGAGTTGACGAACGATCCGTCCACGCGATGCGCCGAGGACGCCGCGCACCGCGATCTCGTGCTTGCGCGCCGCCGCCTGCGACAGCAGGAGATTCGTGACGTTCGCGCACGCGACGAGAAGGAGCAGTGCGGTCGCTCCGAGCAAGACGAGCAGCGCGGTGCGCGTGTCGCCGGTGAGATACCGCTGGAGCTGAACGAGCGCGCCCGACGCCTTCAACTCCGCCACCTGTTTGGTGATGCGCGTACGGAGTTCGGGTCGCATCGTCGAGTTCGCCGACTTCCGCTCCCACGCCGCGAGCAGCCGCGCCGACGCGGCGCCCGGCAGTTCGCCGGGAGCGAGCCGCGCGACGACCTCCGAAGTGAGGAATCCGCGGAACGCGGCGAACGTGGTGAACGTCGTCGGCAACGACATCGGGATCCACAAGTCGCTTTCAGCCGGGAATCCGAAACCGCGGGGCATCACGCCGACGATCTCAAATGGATGAGTCGAGAGCGACATCGTCTTCCCGAGCACCGGCATCCCGCCAAACTGCCGCTGCCACAGTCCGTACGAGATGACCACAACCCCGGGTCCGTTTTGAATCGCATCCCGCTCATCAATGGTGCGGCCTATCATCGGCGATACGCCGAGCGTCGTGAAGAACGTGCCGCTCACGACGCCGGCCTTCGCGCGCACCGGATGCTCGGAGTCGTCGATGTTCAGCCCGCCGGACGCGTACACGGCGACGTTCGAGAACGCATCGTGCATCTGTGAAACGTCGGCGACATCGACCGATGGCCCGGACTCCTGAACACCCGTGCCGGGATCGAACGGCACCAGCACGCGCTTCAGCACGACGAGTTCGCGAGCATTGGGAAATGGCAGCGGGCGCAGCATCGCAGCGTCGACGGCACTGAATATCGCGGTGGTCGCGCCGACACCGAGCGCCAGAATTCCCACGACGGCGATCGTGAACGCCGGCCGCTGCCCGAGCCGGCGCACCGCGAACCGGAAATCGCGAATCGCCTGCTCGGCCCAGTCGAAGCCCCATTGATCGCGGCTGCGCTCACGGTGCACACCGGCGTTGCCGAATTTCCGCTGCGCGGCTTCGCGCGCGGCCGCCTCGTTCATTCCCGCGCCGAGGTTCGCCTGCGCGCGCAATTCGACGTGCAGCCGCATTTCGTCGCGCAGGTCGTCAGCCATCGTGTCGCGCTTGACGAGATTCACGATGCGGCGCCAGAGTTCTCGGAGTGTCATATGGCCTTCCTCACGCCGGCCGAAGAATGAGCGCGATCGCGCCGGCCACGCGGCGGTACGATTCCATTTCGCGCTCGAGATGTTTCCGCCCCGCCGCGGTCAGCTTGTAGTAGCGCGCACGCCGGTTTTCCGGCGTTCTCCCCCACTCTCCCACGACGAATCCCTTGAGCAGCATCCGCTGCAGCGCCGGGTAGAGCGATCCTTCTTCGACCTGCAGGACATCGCCTGATCCCTGCTGTATGGATTCTGCGATCTCAAACCCGTGCTGCTCCGCCCGTTTCGCGAGCGTGCGCAGGATCAGCATATCCAGTGTTCCGGGCGGAATCTCGTCTCGGCTCATCGGCACGTGAGGTTAAGTGACATAGATTATCTATGTTAGTCACCGCAAAACGTCAACCGTTTAGTCCACTGGACAAATTTTAGTATTTTCAATGGCCAACTTGCTGCCGCAGTCTTCACGGGTTCACGCGGGTTAGGGCCGCAACATCAGCCAGTGTGCGGAATGCGAATCTCCGCCTACAACAGTCCGCCTTCGGCAAACGAGAGATATCTGCCACGCCCGATCACCACGTGGTCCGCAACCGGGATGTCGAGCAACCGCCCCGCCGCGACGAGCTGGGCGGTAATCGCGCGGTCGTCCGCGCTCGGTGTAGGATCGCCACTCGGGTGGTTGTGCACGAGGATGATCGCCGCCGCGCGCTCAGCGATCGCTTCGCGGAAGACTTCGCGTGGGTGAACGAGCGAGCTATTGAGGATTCCTCGCGTGATCGTGATATCGCGCTCGAGCCGATGCTGCGCATCGAGCACGGCCACATGGAATTCCTCGACCGGCAAGTCTTCGAGGCGCGGCGCGTAGGCCGCCCACACATCCCGTGGCGTTCTCAGCGGCGCGCCCTCGTCGCGCGACTCCGCGGCGAGACGCCGCCCCAATTCGAGCGCCGCATGGATCGCCACGGCGCGTGCTGCTCCGAGGCCGTGCACGGACGTTAGCGTGGCGACAGGCAGCGCGCCAAGCCGCCGGAGCGACCCTTCTGATTTTGCGAGGACTTCCTGCGCGAGCCCGAGCGCGGACCGCCGCGCGGTGCCCGACCCGATGACTATCGCAAGAAGTTCCGAACTGCTCAGCGCATGCGCGCCGAGATCTTTGAGGCGCTCGCGCGGACGCTCGGTGCGCGGCAATTCACGGAGGCGGAGCATCCGTGAAGAGTGAGGTGGCAGGATCTGTGAAGAGGGCATGCGCCGAGTCTACGCCCGGTGCATGCCCTCTGTATCACCATTCGATTGCGCGTCGATTCAAAAACTCAGCCGGGCGCGCTCACGGTTTTTTCGACGGCGACTCGGATGCTGGGGACGGCGGCGGAGCACTGATTGTTTTCAGTGCCGCCGGCGTCGCGGTTGGCGTTGGCGCC
>DASYSH010000500.1:0-2770 GCA_036003525.1 Gemmatimonadaceae bacterium
ACGATGGCGCACGGCATTGCGGGCGACGGAAAGGACACCGTGCTCATCGACGCCGACTGCCATCCGCAGACGATCGACGTCGCGAGCGCGCGCGCGGCGGCGCGCGGCATGACGGTCATCGTCGGTGACGCGGCGAAATTCGACGTGAACACCGGCGTGTGCGCAATCGTGATCCAGTATCCGGCGTCGGACGGAGCGGTGCGCGATCATCGCACGCTCGCCGCGACGGCGCACGCCGCCGGCGCGCTGGTGATCGTCGCGACCGATCTCCTCGCGCTCACGCTGCTCGCGCCGCCGGGAGAATGGGGCGCCGATATTGCCATTGGAAATTCGCAGCGGTTCGGCGTGCCGTTCGGCTACGGCGGGCCGCACGCGGCGTTCTTCGCGACCAAGGATGAATACAAGCGCCACATTCCGGGCCGGTTGATCGGCGTATCGCGCGACAGTCACGGAAAGCCGGCGCTGCGCATGGCGCTGCAGACTCGCGAGCAGCACATCCGCCGGGAGAAGGCGACGAGCAACGTATGCACCGCGCAGGTTTTGCTCGCGGTCATCGCCGGGATGTATGCCGTGTGGCACGGACCCGCGGGCCTCACGCGCATCGCGACGCGCGTGCACCACCGCGCCGAAACGCTCGCCGCGGGGCTTCGCAAGCTCGGCCACACCGTGCGCGACGACGTGTTCTTCGATACGGTGCGCGTCGGGCTGGCGGGAAAAACGGCCGCCGCAATCCGCACCGCCGCGGAGAAGAAGCGCATCAACCTGCGGTACTTCGAAGGCGGCGACGTCGGCGTCTCGCTCGACGAGACGACGACCGTTGGCGACGTGAACGATCTGCTCGCCGTGTTCAACGGCGGCGCGGCTTCCGCACTCGACTATCAGGCGCTTTCTACGGACGTCGACGCGCGCTACGACGAGCGCTTCGCGCGCACGAGCCCGTTCTGCACGCATCCGGTGTTCAGCGCGCACCATTCGGAAACCGAGATGCAGCGCTACATGCGCAAGCTCGAGTCGCGCGACCTGTCGCTCACGCATTCGATGATCGCCCTCGGCAGCTGCACGATGAAACTGAATGCGGCGGCCGAGATGTTCCCGGTGACGTGGCCGGAAGTGGGCGGCCTGCATCCGTTCGCGCCGCGCGAGCAGGCGAAGGGATATTCGTCGATGTTTGCGCGCCTCGAAGCGGCGCTCGCGAGCATCACCGGGTTCGCGGCGGTGTCACTGCAGCCGAACGCCGGCTCGCAGGGCGAATACGCGGGACTGCTCGTGATTCGCGCGTACCATCATTCGCGCGGTGATCACCATCGCACCGTGTGTCTCATTCCGCAGTCCGCGCACGGCACGAATCCGGCGAGCGCGGTGATGGCGGGGATGCAGGTCGTCGTCACGAAGACTGACGCGAACGGCAACATCGACGTCGCCGATCTCAAGGCGAAGGCCGCCGAGCACTCGGCGAATCTCGCAGCGCTGATGGTGACGTATCCGAGCACGCACGGCGTGTTCGAGGAATCGATCAAGGACGTGTGCGCGACGATTCACGAGCACGGCGGCCAGGTGTATCTCGACGGCGCGAACATGAACGCGATGGTCGGGCTGTGCCGGCCGGGTGACATCGGCGGCGACGTGTGCCACCTGAATCTCCATAAGACATTCTGCATTCCGCACGGCGGCGGCGGACCGGGGATGGGCCCGATCGGCGTCGCGAAGCATCTCGCGCCGTTCCTGCCCGGCAACGCGGTGATCAAGACCGGCGGCGAGCACGCCATCGGTGGCGTGAGCGCCGCGCCGTGGGGCAGCGCGAGCATCCTTCCGATCTCGATGATGTACATCGATATGATGGGATCCGGCGGACTCGCGCTCGCCACGAAGATCGCGATCCTGAATGCGAACTACATGGCGCACCGTCTCGCGCCGCACTATCCGGTGCTGTATCAGGGCGCGAACGGCCGCGTGGCGCACGAGTGCATCATCGATCCGCGCCCGCTCAAGGCGAGTTCCGGAGTGGAAGTCGAGGACATCGCAAAACGGCTGATGGATTATGGATTCCACGCGCCGACCGTCTCGTTCCCCGTCGCGGGAACACTGATGATCGAGCCGACGGAAAGCGAGCCGAAATCAGAGCTCGACCGTTTCTGCGACGCACTGATCGCGATCCGCGGCGAGATCGCGGATGTCGAGAGTGGGACGCTGCCGAAGGAGGACAATCCGCTTCACCATGCGCCGCACACGCTGGAGTCGGTGGTGTCCGATGCGTGGACGCACGCGTACTCGCGCGAGCGGGCGGCGTTCCCGCTGCACTGGGTGCGGGAGAGGAAGTTCTGGCCGGCAGTTGGTCGCGTTGAGTCGGCCTATGGCGATCGCAACTTGGTGTGCTCGTGCCCGTCCACCGAGGAGTACGCTGAGGCGCACGGGTGAGCTGGTAACTACGTACTGCAAGTGAACTGTTAACGACTAACTGTTGGTCGGTTAACCAAGATGAAAAAATTCGTAGGGGCCGCAACACCGAACTTTCGGTGCGCGGCCCCTACTGATTTTCAAACCTTACTTAACCGACCAACAGTTAGTGGTTAACAGTTCACTCGTTGGACACTCACTTCCCGGACAGTTGCTTGGTGTAAGCCGCCGCATCAAGGAGTGCCGCAACCGCAGCGGGCTCCGCCCGCAACTTGATCATCCATCCGCCCTCATAGGGCTCCGTGTTAACCAAAGCGGGCTCGCCGTCGAGCCGCCCGTTGACCTCCACAACCTCTCCAGCCACCGGGCAAAATAG
>DASYSH010000501.1:0-2605 GCA_036003525.1 Gemmatimonadaceae bacterium
GAAGCGCGCCTGGGCCTGTGCTTCTTCCGTGACGAGCTCACCTGAGCGAAGCGTTTCGCCCGCAGTCACCGGCATCATCGGACGCGAAATCATCCCGCTCACTGTCTGCACTTCTTCACGCAGACGCGGATACTGACGGTAGCCGAGCCCGGGCAGCGGACGCGCGAGAACGGAATCCTTGAACTGCTTGAGCTGTGCGAGCGAGATATTCACTTCGTTCAGCGCGGCCGTGACATTTGACGACGAGCTGTCGCGCGGAGCGGCGCGCAGCGTCGTCTGGAGCGCGGTAAGCTGTCGCGTGACATCATCGATGTTGCCGATCACACGATTCACTCGCGTCGAGACATCCTGCATCGCGAGCGCGGCCGTGTACTGCGCCTGCTGCTGCGCAAGGGTCATGTCGGAGCGCGGATCGAGCGAGATCGTGACCGGCTTCGAATAGCTCTTGCCCTGCACCTGCAGCGTGACGGTGTACGTTCCCGGCAACGCGACAAGGCCGCCACCGCCGCCGCGTCCACCACCGCCACCACCTCGGCCGGCTTGCGGCGCGTTTTCATCTTCGG
Source organism: Gemmatimonadaceae bacterium (assembly GCA_036003525.1). Lineage (GTDB taxonomy): Bacteria > Gemmatimonadota > Gemmatimonadetes > Gemmatimonadales > Gemmatimonadaceae > Fen-1231. Next base: position 564 of record DASYSH010000501.1, read on the forward strand.
CTGCCGCGCGACGCTGCGCGCGGAACGCTGCGAGCGCAGAGTCTGGTGCTGCAGCGGCAGTCGTGTCGTTCCCCGCTCCGCCGCCGCGACCGCCCCGGCCACCACCGCCGCCGGCACGTCCACCGCGACCGCCGGCAGCATCGGCCGGCGGATCGTATGTGAAGTCCCACGCGATGCGGTTGATGCCGGGCTCGTCGAGCACGCGCGTCATGCGGCGCACGGTGCGGCCCGATGCATCCGCGATCGTCACGTTCACCGCCGTCGGCGGCTGCGCCTTCAAGAAGTACGTGATCAGCGTTCCCTCGGGCGGGTTGGCACCGGTCCACTGCTTTTGTCCGACGTTGCCGTCCTTGTTCCAGAAATTCCAGCGGATCGAAGGCCGGAGATCGAACAGCGCCGCTTCATCGGCCTTTACGTCGTTGAACTTCTGGAGCGCCGTAACGTCGTCGAGGATGTACAGGCCGCGCCCGTGGGTCGCGAGAAGCAGGTCGTTGTCGCGCGGATGAATCTGGATATCGCGCACGGGCACGATCGGGAGATCACCGCGCAGCGAGGTCCAGTGCGCGCCGCGATCCCAGCTCGCGTAGATCCCCATTTCGGTGCCGATGTAGAGCAGGTTCTTGTTGCGAGGATCTTCGCGAACGACATGCACCCACGCGGCCTTCGCCGGCAGATCGCCGATCACCGACTTCCACGTCTTGCCGTAGTCGGTCGTCACATACGCGTACGGCGAGTAATCATCGTCCTGATGGTGATCGGCCGCGACCCACGCGGTGCCCGCATCAGAGTGCGATGCGTCGACGGTCGGAATCCATGCGTTCGGCTTCAGGCCCGGAATGTTCTTGAACACGTTGCTCCACGTCTTCCCGCCGTCGCGCGTGACCTGAACGTTGCCGTCGTCGGTTCCAACCCAGATCACGTTCGAATCGAGCGGCGACGGCGCGATCGAAATGATCGTGCAGTGGAATTCGGCAGCCGTATTGTCGACCACGATCGGACCGCCCGAGTCGCCGAGCTTCGCGGGATCGTTGGTCGAGAGATCGGGCGAGATCACTTCCCAGCTGAAGCCGTGATTCCTCGAGCGGAACAGCACGTTGCCGCCGAAGTAGACGGTGGCGGGATTCAGCGGCGACAGCGCGATCGGCGAATTCCAATTGAAGCGATACTTGTGGTTCAGCATCTTGTCGCCGACGGAGCCGACGCGATTCGGATACGGATAAATCGTTTTCTGCACGCCCGTGCGCGTGTCGGTGAGGCTGAGCATTCCGCCCTGCGCATCGGAGTAGATCATCCACGGCTGCGCGATGTCGGGCACCGTGAAGAATCCGTCGCCGCCGCTTACGGTATACCAGTCTGATTTGTGAATCGCGCCCGTGAGGCCGAGGCTCGTGCCGCACCAGTTGCCATTGTCCTGGAGTCCGCCGCAGACATTGTACGGCGTCTGCATGTCGTAGTTGATGTGGTAGAACTGCGTGAATGCGAACGTGTTCACCACTTCAAATGTTTTTCCGCCGTCGTAGCTCACCTGCCATCCGCCGTCGGAGCCGCTGAGGATTCGCTTGGGATTGAGCGGATCTATCCACAGTGCCTGATGGTCGCCGTGCACGGAGTTGCCGATCGTGCGGAAGTTCGCGCCGCCGTCTTCGGATTCGTAGAGCGAGCCTGACAGTGAGAACACGCGGTTCTCATTGCCGGGATCGACGCGAATATCGGAGTAATAGAACGGGCGGAAATTGATGTTCGGATCGCGATTCACGACGCGCCAGTGCGCGCCCGCATCGTCGCTGCGCCAGAGCTCTCCCTCGGTTTTCGTCTCGCTCACGACATACACAACGCCCGGCTCGTTCGTGCCGACCGCGATGCCGATGCGATCCATGTCGCCCTTGGGCAGCCCGCGCTCGCGATCCTTGCCCGAGAGCCGCTCCCACGTGTCGCCGCCGTTCACCGATTTATACACGGCGGTGTTTCCGCCGCCCGATTCCAAATGCCACGCCCAGCGGCGGTACGTGTACATCCCCGCGTAGACGATGTTGAAGTTCGTC
>DASYSH010000502.1:0-5416 GCA_036003525.1 Gemmatimonadaceae bacterium
TGTCAGTTTCGCCGGGAGCGCCGGGCGCGGAAATCTCACGCACTCGTAGTGCGGCGACGGCGGAAGAAAAAGCGGGATGTTGCAGCCGAACGTAATCAGTCCGGCCAGTGTCTTGAGTTCCTGCGCCGGGCCTTCGCCGAAAGTCTTGCGGAGCGCGGCGCGGCCGGGGTGCGGGTCGACCGACTCCGGTTTCCCCACCTCGCCCGCTGCGCGCTCGAGGTTCCACAGGTAATTCGTGACGACAACGGTGCCCAGCGAATGCGCGAGCACCACGATCGGCGAACCCGCGGGGTCGGCGAGCCGCTGCTCCACTCTCCCCAGCGCATCGGCAAAACATTCATGAACACGATGCATCGCCGGAACTCCACTGCGTTCGTAGCCCGAGAGATAGCCGGTCGGATCGCCAAGCGCGCCGACGATCCATTCGCGCGCGAAGCCGAGCTCCATCGGAGTCTTCGACGCCTCGAGACGCCGCCACACTTCGTCCTCTCCGTTCTGCAAAATCGGCGACCAGAAACAGCTCTCGAATGCGACAGCGGCTGCGTCATCACCGAGCAAATCATTGATACCGTCGACGAGTGGGCTCGCAAAATATTTTGTTGGCGCACCCATCCCGTGGATGATCACGACGCCGAGTTCGGCCTTGGGCTCGCTCAAAGTTTGAACGCGCTCACGAACAGGGAGACCGTGATGTGCTTGTCGTCCGTGCGATAGCCAAAGCGGACGCCGCCCGCCGGGCCGCTCTTCGCGTCGGGAATGACCCACACGGGCACATCGACGCCGGTCACACCGTGCTGCATGTCGTGCGAGATCGTGACTCGCGCCGCGCCGTTGCCGCCGAAGCTCCACGCGGCGCCGGCGCTCACTACCACATGCTCCACGCTGGTCGGCGCGCCGACGATGAGACTCGCGCAGGTGGTCGTTCCCGAAGGACCGAACGACGCCGGCGTGCAGATGTTCTCCGATGTCCGCGCGTGATACGATCGATCGGCGCGCAGTCCGAGGTGCCACGCGGCCGACGCAGTGCGCGTGCCGATATCCGCCTCGAGCGAATATCCGGCATGATCGACCGATCGTTTCGCGAGCGCGGTGGAATCGCGATACGCAAAACTCGGATCGCTGAACGCGCCGGCCAACGAGTAGAACGCGCCGGGGCTCGTGGAATTATTCGTCCAGCTTCCCTCCACTCTCGCGGATCCCACCAGGCCGCCGAGGTCGGCGAGTTCCGTGAAGTCGTCGTTCGTATTGAGCGGCCCGGCGAGCGTGAGGCCGGCCGCGCTCTTGCCCGGGCAAAACGCGCCGAAAATATCGCAAAGATTCGCCTGGATCTTCGCTTCTTTGTTGGGGCCGCTCGGATCGATCGTCGCCGTCCATGCCGATGACCGGGCCGGCGCGCTGACCGACGGATCGAACAGCAGCACGGCGAACGTCGTGTCGTGCTTCGCCTTCATCGCCTCGGTGGCATCGTTCGGAAGGATTCCATTCCATCGCGCGGGATCCACTTTGCCGAGGAGCGTTCCCGTTTTCTGTGCGCACAAATCGGTGCGGGCCGCGATGACGAGCGCGGCGATCAAATAAATTTTTCTCACGATCAGCCGGCCTGCGGTTTCGCGTTGCGCCGCAGAAAACTCACGAGGGGCCGTGCCTGCTCGGGGAGGGTCTCGTCGTCGAAGGTTACAGTCGCATTGACGGTATCGCTCTCAACGCGGATTTCGTACAGCCGCAAATCCCGTGCTGCAGGCGCGCGAACATCGTTCGACGCCGTGATGCCGCTCGCCCGCACGAGCGACTCGAGCTCACGCGCGTCATTCGGCGCGAGCAGCGCGGTGTCGAGATCGCATCCGCGCACGGCGCCAACGACTCCGCCCGACTGCAGGAACTTCACGCGCATGACGAACACAACCTCCCGCATCACGCGTACACCTTCTCGACGACGCCGACAGTCGACCATGCATGCCGCACCGCGCGCACCGCCGCGTCGCCATGGCCCGCCGCGGTTTCAATGCACAGCTCCGCGCACTCCTGAAACTGCGCGCGTTTCGGCAACTTCACCATGGTGTCGAACCAGATTCGCCCGGTCACATCCCACGCATTTCCGCCGATCGCCTTCGCGGCGAGCGCGAACGCGCGGTTGGGAATCCCCGAATTGATGTGCACGCCGCCGTTGTCGCTCCCTCCATTGTACAGCTTCGACATATGGCCGGGCTGGGGATCGGTGCCGAGGTACGGATCGGCCGTGAATGCAGTTCCCGGATGCTCCATGTCGCGCACGCCGCGCCGTGTGGCCGCCGGCACGAGCACCTCGGCGCCGATCAGCCAGTTTGCCGTCTTCGCGGACTCGCCGTACCGCCACTGCCGCACGAGCGCGCCAAAAACATCGGCGAAATGCTCGTTGAGCGCGCCGGACTGCCCCTCGTACGCGAGATTGCTCGTGAACGACTGCACGCCGTGCGTGAGTTCATGGCCGACGACGTCGAGCGATCGCGTGAAGCGCTGAAAGATCAGGCCGTCGCCGTCGCCGTACGCCATCTGCGTCCCATCCCAGAACGCGTTGTCGAGCGGAACGTAGTGGCCCCTGCCGTCGGACTCGGCGAGATGCACGCTGCCGACGAGCGTCAGTCCTTTGTCGTCAATCGAATCGCGTTTGAAAATTTCGTGATAGAAATCGTACGTCGACCCGGCGTGATCGAACGCTTCGTTTACCGCGGGATCGTCAACCGCCGCCTGTCCCTCCGAGCGCACGAGCGTTCCCGGAAGCGCGTCGGCTTTTTTCGCATCATATACGAGGCGACGCTTGCCGGGGGTCGGCGTGCGAATGTCGTGAAACGACTCGTGAGAGCGGATCCTCGCGCGCCTCGCGCGGGCGTTCGTCGCCGCGAGCACGTTCGCCTCGGCCCGGGCGCGGACCGCGGGATCGGAGGAGCGCAGCAGCCGCTCCGTGATGTACGGCGGAATGATGCACTGGATCGGGTCGCGAAACGACTGGCACATCGTCGTGCCTCCGTGATTGAGCGTCCGCCAGATTATTGTGGCGTTTGGTTCTCGCGTCAAGCACTTATTGTTGGATGGCGCGATTGTGTCGGGGACGACTCGCGCACATCACCGCCGGGGAAAAACCTACAGCGGTTTCTTTGTCGCAGTCGAATCGCGCTTGGTGACGACCTTGAACGCGAAGTCCTGCTCGCTCATCTGACGCACGGCGTGCGTGCCGATCATGGCAGGGCGGAAGCGCATCTCCGGCATCGCGGCGCGAACTGCGCGCGCGAACGATTCGTTGGTCGTCTCGAGAATCTTGATCGTCGACACGTCCACGAGGCCGGTGGAATCGACGACGAACCGAACCTTGACCAGCCCGTTGATCCCGCGCGCTTCCATATCGGGCGGATACGACGGCGCCGCGCTGCGCGGATCGCGAACAGCGCCGCTGTCGACGTCGAGCAGTGCGAACGCGCCGAGCGACTCCGCCATTTTCTGCTGCTGCTGGATCAGTTCCGGCGTGCCCGCCGTTCCCGCTTCCGGTTCTTTCTCTGCGAGGCGAAGCGGATCATGCTTGACCGGCACATCGCGGGCTTCCCCGTTTCCGTTGCTGCCGACCGCCGCGGTCGTGCCCGAGCCGCCACCCGGCGCCGGAACGTACGAAACCGATTCCTGGCCGATTTTCGGGGCGCGATCTTTCGGAAAGAGATACTCGGCGATCCGCTCTTCGAACTCGGTCGCCGCGCGGATCGCGGGTTTGCCGCCGAGCAGGAGTGCGGTCACGACGGCGCCGTGCGCAAGCATGCTCGCGACCGCTCCCCCGACGGGGCGCGGCGCTTTCGTTTTTCCGGAGGCGATCAGCGTGTCGAACACAGCTCTTCTATGATATTGGCCCGGTAGCCCGCGAGCCACTCCGGATTGCCCGGGTGGACCTCACTTATATCCTACCCCGGATTGTGGCGCGGGTGTCACCAGCGGCCGGCTCCCGCACGGCCAACAGCTGCCCAACACCCTGGCAGCCCTGCTTGTATGACGGATATCGAGGAGAACGACCCCTATATATGGAGACGGCCATGATTCGATATGTCGCGATCGCGCTGGTCGCACTGGTGGCTCAGGGAATCAAGGTCACGGAGAGTTCGCCGGGCCTTCTGAGGAGGGCCAAGATCACGCCGGATTCGGCCATCGCCCTCGCCAAGGCGAGGCTTCCCAAAGCGACGATTAATTCCGCCGAGATCGAACAGGAAAATGGAAAGCTGATTTATTCGTTCGATCTCAAGACCGCGGGCAAGAGCGGGATCGACGAAGTGAATATCGACGCGATGACCGGGAAGCTCGTCGGAAAAGTGGAACACGAATCGCCGGCGGCGGAAAAGAAGGAGGCTGCCGCAGAGGCGAAGGCGGCAAAAAAGCCGGAGGCGTAGCGCAAGAGATCATCGCGTCGCGCGGCAGGCGTCAGCGCGCGGCGGCCGCGAGATCGTCGAGAATTTTGAGGTTGCGTATCGCATCGCCGGGCCCGACAAGCGGCGTCGCGCCATTCACGATGCATTGCGCAAGATCATCGACTTCCAATACGAACGTATTGACCGGCGCGAAGTCGATGCTTTGATCGCCGTCCTTCGTCTTGACGATGATTTGCGGGCTCCCCGTCCATGATTTGAACGGATGGTTGAGCTCGATCACTCCCATGGATCCGCTCAGCACGATTTTTTGATTGATGCCGCTGTCGAACCCGCACGATAGAATGGCGTAACGCCCCGAGCCGTAGTCGAGAATCGCTATTGTGCTGATATCGACCTTTTGCACGGGATGAAACGTCGCCATCGCCTTCATCGCGACGGGTGAATCACCGAGGAAGAGCCGGCTCGCGCTCACGCAGTAGCAGCCGACATCGAGGAGCGATCCCCCGCCCCATTCCGCGACCATTCGCACATCGTCGACATTCGAGAGCGGAAAGCGGAACGACGCCTCGACCGTCATGAGATCGCCGATCGCACCGGAACGCACGAGTTCCTGCGTGCGTGCGATCTGCGGGTGATGGCGGTACATGAACGCCTCGGCGAGGAGCACGCCGGTCGATTCGCTGACGCGCAGCATCTCTTCGCAGTCGCGCGCATTCATCGCGAGCGGCTTTTCGCAGATGACGTGTTTGCCGGCGCGCATCGCGGCGATCGAGAGTTCTTTATGAAGGCCGTTGTGCGTGGCGACGTAGACAGCGGCTATTTCGGGATCGTTGATGAGCGCGTCGTACGAATCGTAGGCGCGATACGGCTTCGTCGATTTGGCTCGATCCAGGTCGCGGCTCGCCGTGGCGTAGAGCGTCGCGTGCCGGGTGGCGTGAATTGCCGGCGCGATCTGGTTTCGCGCGATGCGGCCCGCACCGATGAGGCCGAACTTGATACTCGGGGTCATGCCGTAATATTCCCCTTGGCTCGCCACG
>DASYSH010000503.1:0-3976 GCA_036003525.1 Gemmatimonadaceae bacterium
CATCGCCGCGTTCAGCGCGTCGACCAACGGCCTCGATTTCGGAGTGCAGGCGGTGATCGACCCGGCGCGCCGTCTCACGCTCGGCCTCGATATCCGCGACGCCGGCCTGAACGTGCAGGTCAACGATGCGCCGCAATCCGATCCGCTCCCGACACGAATTCATCTCGGCGGGTCGTACCTCGTGCCCGGCATCGAAAAAAGCATCCCCGACGCGGAGCTGTATCTCAGCGCGGAAGCGGTGTCGACGTCGTCGTTCGGTGCGACGGCATTGCGCGCGGGCGGGGAACTTGCCTACAAGAAACAGTTCTTTCTGCGGCTTGGATACGCGGGTGCGAGCGGCGATGGGACGGGCGCATCCATTGGCCTCGGTGTGAAACGCGGCGGGCTCTCAATGGATTTTGCGCGCGGATTCGGCGGATTCTCCTCCGACGCCGGCAAGCCTCCGACGTACCTCACGCTCCGCTTTCAGTTCTGATGCGGCTGAGACTTGTATTCGCCGCCGCGTGCACCGGCATCGCGCCGTTGTGCGCGCACGCGCAATTGATTCCGTCGCCGGTTGGCGCGCCGCTGCCGGCGAGGATCGCCGCGAGCGCTGGTGATGCGCGCGACGTTCGCGACGATTCCGCACAGTCGCCGAAGCGAATCCACCTCGGGCCGATCTCGATTCCGCGCCGCGATTCGTCGTGGTGGGTGCCGGTCGCCTCGGCGGTCTTGCCCGGCACCGGCCAGGCCCTGCTCGGGCAGAATCGCTTCATCGCATATCTCGCCGTCGAAGGATTCGCTGTTCTTGGCTATTTCGATCAGCACAACGAACAGCTGCGCGAGCGCAACCGTTTTCAGGCGCTCGCCGCGAACGTCGCGAGATCGAGCTTCGCCGGTTCACAGCCGACGGGGCCGTGGGCGTATTACGAACTGCTCGAGCACTGGAAGTCGAGCGGTGTGTTCGATCTCGTGCCCGGTGGCACGTTCACGCCGGAAGTCGACATCACGACCTACAACGGCGCCGCGTGGCTGCTCGCGAGGCAAACATATTGGAACGATCCCAATGTCCAGCCCGCCCCGGATTCGCCCGAATACAGGAAGGCGCTGGCATTTTACATCGCGCGCGCCGTGCAGCCGCAGTTTCGCTGGTCCTGGCAGAACGCGCAACTGGAGCAGGACGTCTATATCCAGTCGATCGAGCACGCGAATCAGGCCGCGCGGGATGCGCGATTTCAGCTCGGAATCCTCATCGCAAATCACCTGCTTTCGATGGTCGATGCCTACGTCACACTGCGCGTCCACGGCGGGCTCGGCGCGCCCGGGTCGCCGACGTCGCTGGTGGCTACGATCCCGTGGGCACCATTCGGGCGTCCGTCGAGCCGCTAGAAAGTGACGCAAGTGCCTGCTGTTGCATTGTTTGACACCCCATGCGGGTGCGCCTATCTTGCGAAAAGATCGATCCCCTTCGCTCGAAGGAGTGTTTTTTTTCCGTGGCGCTAACGACCGCTTTCATTTTCGCGCCAGATGGCCAGCCGCTTCCGGGTCCGGTGCGCGCATGGCTTGAGGCGCAGCAGTTTCCGGTGGCCACGGTGCGTTCGTCGGACGAGCTATTGTCCGCCGCGCTGCGCAGCCGGCCGAGACTGGTCGTGGTCGACGCGCGCACACACCCCGTCGCGGCATTGAAGGGATGTCATCGCCTGAAGGCCGATTCCTACACGGGCATCGTGCCGGTCGTCGTCTGCACGCGGAACGACGACACGTCGTTCACGGCGGCGTTCGATGCAGGCGCAGACGAAGTATTGCGCGAGGACTCATCGGCGGTGGACGTTGCGCTGCGCCTCGCCGCGATGCTGCGCCGTTCAGACCGCGACACGCACGTGCATCCGTCGACGCGCCTCCCCGGCACGACCGAGATCGAAGCGAACATTCACGAGCGTCTCGAGCGGGGCGAGCTGTTCGCCGTGTGCTACGCGGACCTCGACCATTTCAAGGAATACAACGATCGCTACAGCTACTACGACGGCGACCGCGTCATCCGGATTCTCTCGCGCATCTTGCACGACGTGGTGAAGGGGACGTGCCAGGACGCGGCGTTCGTCGGCCACATCGGCGGAGACGACTTTCTGTTCGTGATGCCGGTGGAGCAGGTCCAGGAGACCTGCGCGGAAATCGTCGCAACGTTCGATGCGCTGATCCCGTTCCAGTATTCCGAGCAGGATCGCCGCGCGGGGTATTATTTTGGAAAGGATCGCCGCGGCGCGCTGCACAAAGTTCCGTTGATGACGGTGTCGATCGGAGTTGTTACCAACGAGCGCCGCAAATTCACTCACGCCGCACAGGTGAGTGAGCTCGCAACTGAAATGAAGAGCTACGCGAAAACGCTGCCGGGATCGGTGTTCACGATCGACCGTCGCGGCGATACGTCGGATGATGAGCCTTTGTCGATCAATGCGGTCGACGGGGCGACCATGGCGGAGGAGAAGTGAACGTCACCTGTCCTGATTGTCGATCGGTCTTTCGAGTCGATCCCGCGAAGGTGCCGCTCGGCGGCATACGCGCGCGCTGCTCCGTCTGCGGCGGAGTGATTTCCGTCGCGGCACCGGAGTTTGCGACCGCAGGCGCGACCGCACAGTCCGCGCCGCAGGCGGCATCGTTCACAGCCGAACCGCCGGCGCCGACGCCGAAGACTGCGACGCTTCCGGAATTCGAACCGGTTGAGAGTGTCGCGATCGTCGAAACGTTCGAGACATTCGAGTCCGCCGACGCTATCGGGACGGTCGAGACGGTTTCCGAAGTCATCGAAACGGAATTCGATTCCGATTTCGAAGCGATGCCGGAGCTCGCCGCCGAGGAGCCGGAGCCGGTTGTCGCCGAACCGCCGCGTGCGCCGACGCCTGTCGCAACACCGGCAGTTCCGGCGCCCGTGGCGGCACCTGTCGTCGCGCCGCCCGCATTCACGCCGCCGACGCCGCCGCCTGTGACGCCAGTGCCGCGTCCGGAACTTCCGCCGCTTCCGCCGCCGATGCCGGGGTCGGGTCCGGGCAGCACGCCGCGTCCGTTTCCGACCGTTGGGGTTACGGGCAGCACACCGCCTCGCGCCCCGTTCGCACCGGCGCGTCCGACGATGGCGCCCGGTTCGCCGATGATGCCGCCGCGGCCGTCGGGCGCGATGCCGTCGGTGCCGCCGGCAACTCCGCCGGCACCACCCGCGCCGTCAGCTCCGTTCACGCCGGGATCGTCGGCGCGTCCGACGCCGCTCGCACCGACGCCACCAGTCGCGCCGCGCGTCACCCAGCCGCGCACGATCACCGCGCAGCCGTTTGCGCCGCCGGTGATTCCTCCGCGCCCCGCGGCGCCGCCGACTGTTCCGCCGCCCGCAGCTCCGCCCATGGCGCCCCCGGCCGCGCCGCCGGCCGCTGCGCCGTTCGCATCGTCCGCGCCGACGCCGCTCTCGACGCCGGCCATTCCGCCGGCCGCTTCGGCGGCGCCGATGACGCCGCCGCCCGTGTCGAAAGTCACTGCGCCGATTCCGACTGTTCCGGCTCCGGGCGGACCGGCGAAACGCGCGCCGAATCCGTTCCTCGCGAACGATCCGAATCAGAAAGCGAAGCGCCTGGCGCGCGCGCTCGTTTCGGACATGGTGGCCTACCTGCCGCAGAAGCGCGAAGAGGGTCTCAAGAACAACACGCTCAAGCAGCTGTTCCGCGAGGAAATCAAGAAGAGCTACGAAGAGTACGTCGATCAAATCGGCAAGGAATTCGCCGACAGCACGACGCACTTTCAGGACGCACTCAACGATGTGCTGGCCGGGGGGAAGAAGATTTTCTAGGAGCGGCCTGGAGTTTAGAGTCTAAAGTCTAGAGTCTAAAGTCTAGAGTATAAAGTCTGAAAACCCGCTGTTTGCCGTTCAGAGCTCTGAACCGCGAACAGCGGGTTTTCAGACTCTAGACTTTCGACCTTAGACTCGAGACCGACCGCTCCATATGCGTACTCC
>DASYSH010000504.1:0-8375 GCA_036003525.1 Gemmatimonadaceae bacterium
AGCCGGCGGCATCCTGATGATCGTCCCAAGAGCCCCGCTTGATGTACCAAAGGTCCTCAAGTACCTCATGCGCGCCGTGCCCGGTAAGGACGGACGGATAGCTGAACAGCGCCGCGACGGTTAGCGTCGCCGCCGTGTACAGCCATGCGGAGCGTGATTTTGTCGCAATCGCGAGCAGTGACGAGAAAAGTGCCATCACCGATAGAATCACGGGGAAGTGATTCAGGATCAGATGCATTTCGCGTTCGTCCATGGCGTCTTCCTCGAACGTGGGGACAGGCCGATATGTGGGACGTAACCGGAATCGGTTTCGCGAAACGCGTCCGGTGTGCACATTCATGAATGCTCCGAACGCTCCCGCGACTGCTACCTATTCTAGCCGTTCTCACCGCCGCTTGCTCTGCGGGCGGAAGCGGCGGCTCTCCGTACACGATTGGCGCCGCGGGTCCGTGGCAGCTCAGCCACGGACGCAATACGCGACTCGGCATTGAACTCGCGCTCAAAGAGATCAACGACTCGGGCGGCGTGAACGGGCACAAGCTCGTCGTGAAGGAAGCGGACGATCACGCCGACGGCGCGACTGCCGCGCAGGTCGCGCAAAAATTCGTCGACGACAAATCCATTTCCGCGGTCGTCGGCCACGTCACCTCCGGCGCAATGGTCGCCGCCGTGCAGGTGTACGACGGCCACCTCGTCGCCGTCGCGACCTCCGCGAGCTCGCCGGAGCTCACGGGAATATCCAAGTGGGCGTTCCGCATCATCTCGAGCGATTCCGCGAACGGCGCGGACATCGCAAAGTTTGCAATGCGCACCGGCCACAAGCGCGCCGCGATCCTATACGAGAACGACAGCTACGGTCGCGGCCTCGCCGACGCGTTTCGAAAAAGCTTCGACGGCCAGATCATCGACATCGATCCGATCCGCTCCGACGCCGCGAACCACGAAGTCTTCATCTCATACTTTAAACAGAAACAGCCCGACGTCGTTTTCATCGCGGGCGTGATCGGTTCCGCGCTGCCGATGCTCGCGGAAGCAAAGAAGCAGGGGCTGAAAGCCGATCTCATCGGCGGTGATGGCTGGTCGCCGATCACCGAGCATCCCGAAGTGTCCGAAGGAGCGTACATCGGCGCACCGTTCGCGCCGACCGATCCGCGTCCCGAAGCGCAGAAATTCGTCGCGGCATTCAAGGCGGCGAACAAGGGGCTCGAGCCGGACGGCAACGCAGCGCTCGGCTACGATGCGACACGCGTCATTGCGGCGGCGCTCGCCGCCGTCGGCCCCGATCGCAACAAAATCCGCGACTGGCTCGCGAATCTCTCGATACCGGTCGCGGGGGTCACCGGCCCGATCCGCTTCCTTCCCTCCGGCGACCCCGCCGGCAAGAGCATCACGATGACGCGCGTTGGAAAAGACGGCTCGCTGATCGTGCTCAGCGCATCGAAGTGAACCGCTAAATACACGTGAATCCACTCGGCACGATTCGTTCGCGATTGCTCGCCGGATTCGGCGCGGTCATCGTCCTGCTCGCAGTCGCCGGCATCGTCGGCCGGCTCTCGCTCCTGTCGCTGTCGGGCCGGATCCAGTCGACGCTGGCCGCGTCGCGGCGGGAGGCGCAGCTCACCGCGGACATCACCGCGAACGTCGCGCAGGAACTGTCCGCCGGCAGCCGCTATCTCGAAACCCCGGATACCGCGACGCAGAACGCGTTTCGCTCATACGGATTTGCCGCGCACCGGGCGCAGAAGGAGCTGAACGCGAGCGAGGGAATGAACGCGGAGGACATCGCGCTCGTGGCCGCAATCGACGTGAAGCTGTCGGGCCTCGAAACCGAACTTGCGGTCGCGCACCGCCTGAAGGACCTCAAGCGGGACAAAGAGGCGTCGGCCGCGGCGGCCGCGGCGCGGGTCGCGGAATCCGCGCTGCTCGCGAGCGTGCAGCAGCTCGGCCAGCGGCGCGCGCGCCAGATGGAGAAAACGTCGCAGGCGCTGAGCGATGAAGCCGAGCGGCGTTCGCTGCTGCTCGTCGCGTTCATCGCGGGCGCGATCGTACTCGGCATCGTCATCGTGATGAGCACCGTGCGGTCGATTTCAACGCCGCTGTCGGCGCTCGTCGATCATGCGCGCGCGCTGAGCAACGGCCGCCTCGACGTGCGCACGAAGACCAAGATGCCCGGCGAGTTCCGCGAACTCGCGATCGCGATGAACTCCACCGCCGATTCGCTGGCGCGCCTCGTCGACGTCGCGACGTCGACGGCGGAAGATGTCTCGACGTCGGCGCATCAGCTGGCGTCGGCGGCGGAGCAGATTTCGCACGCGGCGGGACAAACGGCGACGGCGATGTCCGATGTCACGGAGGGCGCGGAACTGCAGGTGACCGCGCTGCGCACCGTCGACGATTCCTTCCATGTGATGCGCACGAGCGCAGACAGTGTGCGCACCGGCGCGAGCCAGGTGAAGGATCTCGCGGAAGCGATCGAGCAGTCGGCGCGCGCGAAGCGTGCGGAGATCGACCGCGCGCTGGGGATTCTTTCGGAGGTCCGCACGAGCGTCGAGCGCGCGGCCGGCGAAGTGCGCGAGCTCACCGGCGTGGCCGAGAGCATCAACCGGTTCGTCGCGATCGTGAGCCGCATCGCGGAGCAGACGAATCTGCTCGCGCTGAATGCCGCGATCGAAGCGGCGCGCGCGGGTTCGGCGGGGAGAGGTTTCGCGGTCGTCGCCGATGAAGTGCGAAAGCTCGCCGAGCAGGCGCAGACCGCGGCGGACGACGTGGTGCAGCTGACGGCGGTGGTGACCGCGAGAGTCGGGAGCACGACGCAGGCGATGGCGGCGGGTTCATCGAAGGTCAACGAGATTCAGCGGCTTTCGCGCGACATCGACTCGGCGCTCACGGAGATAACGGCCGCGGCGAAGGACACGCTCGTCGCGGCGGCCGACGTGACCGTGGCGGCAAATGAGAACGTGAACGCCGTGCTCGGCGCGAGCGCGGGAATCTCGCAGGCGGCGCGCACGGCGGAGGGCCACGCCGCCGCGGCACAGGAAGTGAGCGCGAGCACCGAGGAGCAGAGCGCGGCGTGCGAAGAGATGAGTTCGGCGTCGGCGTCGCTGCTCACCGGCGCGAGCAGACTGAAGGAGATCGTTTCGGGGCTGCGCACGAAGGCATGACTGGTCGTTCCACCGGAGCCGGCAAAACACCCGCTGTGTTGCTGCTGAGCGGCGGGCTCGATTCGACGACACTCCTCGCGCTCGCGACGAAAGAGGGCTACGCGGTGAACGCGCTGACCTTCCGCTACGGCCAGCGGCATGGACTGGAGATCGAGCGCGCGCGGGCCGTCGCGGCGAAGTACGGCGTGGCGCGGCACGTGATCGCGGATATCGATCTGCGGTTGTTCGGCGGCTCTGCGCTCACGGGCGACATCCCGGTTCCGAAGGACCGTACCGCCGCCGAACTCACGCGCGGAATTCCCGTGACATACGTGCCGGCGCGCAACACGATTTTTTTGTCGTTCGCGCTGGCATGGTCGGAAGTGCTCGGCGCTGAGGAGATTTTCATCGGCGTCAACGCGCTCGACTACAGCGGATATCCCGACTGCCGTCCGGAGTTCATTCGCGCATTCGAGTCGATGGCACAGCTCGCGACGAAAGCGGGAGCCGAGGGTGCGGGGCGGATCGCCGTGCGCACGCCGCTGATGGCGATGACCAAGAGCGAGATCGTCGCGCTCGGATTGTCGCTCGGCGTCGATTATTCGATGACGACGAGCTGCTACGATCCCGCACCGGACGGAACGGCGTGCGGGCATTGCGATGCGTGCCAGCTGCGGTTGAAGGGGTTTGTGGAGGCGGGTGTGAAAGATCCGGTGCGGTACGCGAGATGATGTGTGATGCGTGAGGGGACCGTGAGGGGAGACGCGTGAGGAAAATTCGTTGACATATTCTGTCAAAGAAATTTTTTACACCCTGCAGGGCGAAGGCTTTCATGCCGGCCGCCCGGCGGTGTTTTTGCGCTTCGCGGGATGCAACCTGTGGACCGGCCGCGAGGAGGATCGCGCGGATGCGGTGTGCAAATTCTGCGACACCGATTTCGTCGGCATCGGCCCGGACGGAGGAAAGTTCGCGACAGCGGATGCACTCGCCGACGCGGTGGCGTCGCGCTGGCCCGCTCGGCGCGACGGCGGGAGCCGCCGTTTTGTGGTGTGCACCGGTGGCGAGCCGCTGCTGCAGCTCGACACGGACGCAATCGACGCGCTGCACGCGCGCGGATTCTCCGTCGCGGTGGAGACGAACGGAACGCAGATCGCGCCGCGCGGCATCGACTGGATCTGCGTGAGTCCGAAAATCGGCGCTCCGCTGGCACTCAAGGCCGGCGACGAGTTGAAGCTGGTATATCCGCAGAAAGGCGGTGAGCCCGATCAATTCGAGCAGCTCGATTTCAGCCATTTCTTTCTGCAGCCGATGGATGGCGCCGACCTGACGCAAAATGCCACAAAGGCAGTCGAATTTTGCCTGAGCAACCCTCGCTGGAGACTCTCTGTCCAAACCCATAAGGCGCTTGGCATTAGGTAGCCATGTTCACCGTGCGGACGGAACTCGCACGAACTTTGCGGGGTAGGCTTGAGGCTGACAGCTCCGCGGGCTATCTTGCGCAGTCGTTTCTCCAACACCATGGTCGATGATTAGAAACCGCCTCGCCGCTACGGTTTTTGCCGGAATCGTCATGTTCGCCGCCGCGAGTCCCGTGTCGGCGCAGCAGTCGGTTACAAAAAAACCGGCGCCGAAAGCGGCGGTCAGGAAAAAGAGTGTTGTGGCGTCGCTCATGGATCGCGAGGCGAGTCCGGCGGGCCCGTTCGCGCGCCTGTCATTCACGCAGCGCGACTCGATCATCGAGCATACGCGCAACCTCCTCGGCGTGAAGTACAAGTGGGGCGGAATGAACCCCGCGAAAGGGCTCGATTGCAGCGGGATCGTGAAGTACGTCTTCGCGAAGCTCGGCATCGAACTCCCGCACCGCGCCGCGGAACTTGCGAAGCTCGGCGATCCGATCACGAAGGACACCGCCTCGATGCAGCCGGGCGACCTGCTCGTATTCGGAAAGGCCGGCAAGATCATCTCGCACGTCGGCATTTATGTCGGCGACGGCAAGATGATTCAGGCGTCGAGCACGTCACATCATGTCGTGGAGACCGTCGTCGCCGATTATCACCCCCGCGGCGGGCTGCAGTGGAAGGGCGTCCGTCGCATCGTCGGAATTGATTCGACGGCGATCGAGAACGACCCTGAACCGAACCCCGATAAGAAATAGTTCGTGGTTTGTGGCTAATGGTTCGCAGTTTACAGACAGCAGGAAGCTGTAAGCTCTCACCGACGTCAGGAAGACACACAACCGGCAGCTCTGAGCCATCGCTCGCAGCTGCCGGTTTTCTGTTTTCCTGACGTCGGTGAGAGCTCACAGCTTCCCGTTGTCTGTAAACCGCAAAGCCAATTGCCTTGCCTAATTCCGCTCCCCGACCAAAGTTTGTCCCCGTCTCACACACTCACTCAACATGGGGTGTCTCATGGTTCGACGCTTGGTCAGCCGGCTTTCCGTTGTCGCAGCATTTTGCGCATTGGCGGGAAGCGCCGCGGCTCAGACGGGCAGCATCACCGGCAGGATCACGGATGCTGAAGGAGGAATGCCGGTCATTGGTGCGCGCGTCACCGCTGTTTCGGGACTGCGCACTGCCGCCACGGTGGTGTCCGGCGACAACGGCACTTACCGAATCACCGGCCTCGCTGAAGGAACGTATTCCGTGTCCGCGTCGCGCATCGGTTTTCAGGCCAAGCGCGCAGATGGAATCGCCATCGCCGGATCCGGCGCGGCGACGGTCAACTTCGCGATGACCGAGATCTCCACGAAACTCAACGAAGTCGTCACGACCGTGACGCGCGGCGCCACACCCGAAAAGATTCTCGACGCGCCCGCGTCAATTTCGGTCGTGAACTCCGAGCAGATCACCAACGTGCCGGCCGTCACGATTGCCGACTACCTGAAAGAGACGCCCGGTCTCTCCGTTTCGACCGGCGGCATGATGCAGTCGAACATTGTCTCGCGCGGATTCAACAACGCGTTCTCGGGCGCGATGCTCGTGCTGCAGGACTATCGCTTCTCCGGCGTGCCGTCGCTGCGCGTCAACGTGCCCGCGCTGTTCACCGGCACGAGCGATGACATCGAGCGCATCGAAGTGCTCAACGGTCCCGCGTCGGCGCTCTACGGCCCGAACTCGGCGAACGGCGTGCTGCACATCATCACCAAATCGCCGTTCACGTCGAAAGGCACGACGATTTCCGTGGACGGCGGCGGGCAGTCGATGCTTCAGGGCGCGTTCCGCAATGCGGGCGTGTGGGATGACAACAAATGGGGCTACAAGATTTCGGGTTCATACTTTTCCGCAACCGACTGGCAGGGAATTCCGTACGTGAACTCCGCCGGCGTGAAGACGACGAGCTCGGGCGACCCGAACGAGCCTGCGAATTTCCCGGTGTTGCCGGGAAGCGCCCGCTCCGGCCATCCGATCGTGCGCGACTTTGCCGATAAGAAATTCTCCGGCGAGTTCCGCCTCGATTACAAGCCGAACGCAGACTTCGACAACATCATCAACGCCGGCTACTCGAAGATTCTCAGCGGCATCGACATCACGACGGCGTTCGGCGCGGCGCAGGTCAAGAACTGGTCGTATACCAGCCTTCAGGACCGCATGCGCTACAAGGGCTTCTTCGCGCAGGTCTTCTACAACGCGAACAACTCCGGCAACTCGAGCTCGACCGATACATCGGGCACGTATTATCTGCGCACGGGCCTGCCGGTCGTCGACAAGTCGACCGTGACCGTTGGACAGGTGCAGCAGGCGTTCTCGCTCGGCAAGGCTTCAATGGTTGCGGGCGCGGACTACATCTACACGCACCCCGTTTCCGACTCGACGATCTTCGGCCGCAATGAAGGATCGACCGATATCCACGAAGAAGGCATTTATCTCCAGGGCACGGTGCCGGTCGCGGACAAGATCGACTTCATCGGCGCGGTAAGAGCGGATCAGACGGACCGCCTGGTGGGCACGCAGTTCTCGCCGCGCCTCGCGTTCGTGTACAAGGCGAACGAAAACAATAATTTCCGCTTCACGTTCAGCCGCGCGTTCAACTCACCGGCGAGCTTCGAGTACATGCTCGACCAGGTTTCGAATCCGAACCAAGCTCCGGGATTCGCACTGCGCGCGATCGGCAACCCGTCGAAGGAGGGGTGGCAGTTTGCGCGGAGCTGCGACGCCACGGTGAACAGCGGTATTTGCATGCACTCGCCGTTCTCGGCGGGTGGACCCACCGCCGCGATTGCATCGACTTCGGCGAACTCGTTCCCGGGTTTTGTGTCGCAGCTCTCCGCGATCGCAAACGCGCTGCCAGCGTCATCGTTTGCCAGCGCGGCGGATCCAACAGGCGTCGCGAACAAAGCGGGGTTCCTCGGCTTGGTTCAGCAGTTGAATCCAATCCTGTCATCACTTCGTCCGACCAACGCGCAGGTTGGCTCCGTGCTGCGCATCGGGTCCACTCAAGTCCAGAGCAGTGCCGTCGCTGACATTCAGCCGCTGATGGCATCGTTCAACACGACCTGGGAAGTGGGATACAAGGGGATCATCGGCAAGAGACTGCGCGTCGCGCTTGACGCATGGTACCAGATTCGCGGCGACGTCGGCGCACCAATCGGTCAGATCAATCCATTGGTCTTCATGGATGGCACGAAGCTGCAGCCGTACCTCACGGGCGCACTCACGCCGGCGGTCGGAGCGGCGGCGGCGGCGCAGTACGCCGCAGCGCTGACGCAAATCATGGCAGCGCTGCCGCAGGGCACGCTTGCTTTCACCAACACGAAGCTGGCGCCCGACCAGTCGATCATCGCTTCGTACACCAACGGTCTGGGACAGATCGACGTGCACGGCATCGATGCAGCGCTCGACTATCAGCTCTCAGACACCTGGATGCTCGCCGCTACATATTCGGAAATGAACCAGAATGTCTGGACGCAGATCGGCGGCCCGGGCAATCCGCTGACGTCGAACTCGCCGAAGTACCGCGCGTCGACGACGGCGACGTACAACAACGACGCGAGCGGCTGGTCGTACAACGGCACCGTTCGCTACGCCGACGCGTTCCCGGTGAACTCCGGCACGTTCAGCTCCTACAGCCCGAACCCGGCGGGCGGATATTCGTACGCGCCGGTTCCGGCGAACACGATGATCGACCTTGGCGTCTCGTACCGTCTGCCGATCGCGCAGAACGTGACGTGGTCGCTGATGGTCAGCGATTTGCTCGACACGAAAGTGGCGACATTCGCGGGCGTGCCGCAGATCGGCC
>DASYSH010000505.1:0-4136 GCA_036003525.1 Gemmatimonadaceae bacterium
TCGTTCGACGATTTCTGCTGGTCGTTCACGAAAGGCAAAGTCATCAGAAACAGCGGCCATGCCCGCTTCACATCCACGCCGCTTTCCGAACAGATCTCAGCGGAGATGAAGCGCCGCGGCTTCAAATTCGTGGGACCAACAATTGTCTACGCATGGATGCAGGCCGTCGGGATCGTGAACGACCATTCCATCAAGTGCTTCCGCCGTAAACAGGTGTGACATTTGTTTCTGGCGCGGCCCCCGCTTGTCCCTATCGTTCGTGCAACGGAGGCAACACCATGAAACTGTCCGCACTCGCAGCACTCGCGCTGGCCGCACTTCCGCTCCACGCGCAGATGACGATGGACCACGACGGGCCTCTCCCCAAGCAGCCCGCGCAGGCCGCGTACGCTTCAATCGCAGAGATCGTGAGGATCCTCAAGGCCGACTCGACCACCGACTGGTCGAAAGTCGATCTCGAAGCCGTTCGCCAGCACATGATCGACATGGACGCTGTCACCATGCGGGCGCAGGTGAAGCAACAGTCCGTGCCCGGCGGCGTGTCTATGATGGTGACCGGTGACGCAGTCGTCGCCGCGTCGATCAAACGGATGCTCACATCGCACGCGGGAATGCTCGATCAAGACCCGCAATATCATGCCGTCGTGGTGCCGCTGGCGAGCGGCGTCCGTTTCACCGTGACCGCGAAAGATCCGGCGAACGCAAAGGTAGTGGCGCTGATTCGCGGACTGGGATTTGCCGGATTGCTCACCGAAGGCGATCATCATGCGCGCCATCATCTGGCGCTCGCGCGCGGTGACGCGATGGCACATATGCATTGATCGTTCATTAACCTTGGAGGCGCGGGTTTGATACCAGCTGGAACGCTCGAGAAGCTCGCGCCGTTCGAAGGCGTTCCGCGCGGTGTCATCGCCTCGCTCGAACAGCGCGGCGTCGTTGCGCGCTATCCAAACGGCGCCGTGATTTTTGCCGAAGGGAGCGCGCCGCGCGGATGGTACGTCGTGATCGAAGGCTCTGTGCGCGTCGTGCGCGGGAAAGGGTCGCGGCAGCACGTCGTCCATACAGAAGGTCCGGGCGGTTCGATGGCGGAAGTCCCGCTTTTTGCAGGTGGCTCGCATCCGGCAACCGGGATTGCCGCCGAGCCAACGACGTGCGCGTTATTTACGCTGAAAGTGATTCGCGCGGCGATGGCAGAGAGCGAAGATGTTTCGCTGATGCTCCTGCGCCGCCTCGCTCTGCGTGTGCGCACGCTCGTGAATCGGCTCGACGACCGCTCTGCGCAATCTGTGCGCGCGCGCCTGATGGATTTTCTGAATCAGCGCGCGGCGGGCAAACGTGGGGGCGCGTTTTCAATCGGGATGACGCAGCTGCGATTGGCGGAGGAACTCGGCACCGTTCGCGAAGTCGTCTCGCGCGAACTGCGAGAGCTCGTGCGTGCTGGGATCGTCGAGTCGCTCGGAGGCGGGCGCTACCGGTTGATCTGATCGGATGGAAATTAGAGCGGCTTCCGATACCTGACCGCCCGCTCGACCTCTATGTAGCCCGCGCCTTCGTGGGCACGATGGCTCACTTCGTTATCAAGCAGCGCGTCTGACGCCATTTCCGAATATCCGCGACCGCGCGCCCAGTCCTCGGCGGCGCCAAGCAATGCACGTCCGACTCCGGTCCGCCGCATATCCGCGTCGACGTACCACGCTTCGATAAAGCCCACCGGACTCGTCGCGCATCCGTCCGCGTACGGCCGCGCCGCGACTTCCACGAATCCGCAAGCGGATTCATCGTCGCGGCAAGCGATAAACACCGCACCGTCCTCGCGGGTGAGAAACGTCCTCATCCATGGCGCAAGCTCTTCCGGCGTATGCTCCGGAAAGAGCATTCCACTCATGCGCAGCCAGTCGATGAAATCGGAGTCGCGATAAGGGCGAATCTGCATGAACTGAATGTTTATCGTGCGCTTCCCGCACGCGCGAGTCTGCGCCAGATTAATTAATCATGGCCACGCAAGCCGACGCCCGGCGACTCGCACTCGCGCTTTCTGACACCGTCGAATCGACGACGGACTTCGCCTTTTCCGTAACGGTGAAAGGCAAGCTGAAGGGTTTCGCGTGGGTCTGGAAGGAGCGCGTCGATCCGAAGAAGCCGCGGATCCCCAATCCCAAGATGCTCGCGATTCGTGTCGCGAACAACGCGGTCAAGGATTTCATGATGACGAACGAGCCGGATAAGTTCGTCTTCGATCCGCACTACAACGGATTTCCCGCGGTGATCGTGAGGCTCGCCAAGGTGCGCGTGCCGGAACTGCGCGAGCTGCTGACTGAAGGACGCAACTCTCTGATCGCACCGCCACGCCGCAAAAAGGGCTGACCGGCGATCGGGGTTTTTGCGCGAGGGACGATTATGGCACCCACACCATATAAATAGCGACGCAAACGGCGATCCCCGCCACCAGCGAAATCATTCCGAGCTTTCGCCGCCGCGGCAGCGTGAACCACATGATGATGCCCGTCAGCGATCCGATCAGCAATAACAGAGCCGACGCATCGATGATCACCGACCATGCCTTGCCGGAATCTTTTCCGCGATGCAAATCATCCATCCTCACCGCCAGCCCGTTCAGCTCGATGCTCACGTCAGTCGCGCCGGTCTGACGGTTGATCTCGGCGTCGACCTGGCGCCCCGGCCCCTTCATCTCGACATGAATCGAGTTCGTGTCGACATCGAACGTCGATACCGCGCCGACCGCGCCGAACGAACTTCGCAGCGCTTCTACAACCGCGAGCCGGTCGGGTCCCGCGAGCGACGCGACCGCGATCGTGCCATGCATGTCGCGATGTGAACCACTCCCCTGCGTGAACCAGTCTTCGTGATTCAGCACGAACCCCGTCACCGCGAAGAAGAGCATCAGCAGAAACGCGAGCATCGTCAGATAGATGTGCAGCGTTCGCGCGACGCGTGCGACGCGAACGAGAAGAATCGACCGGTGCCGGATCATGCGTTACGGAGTCGCCGATGTGCAAACGACGCTTCCGGCCGCGAACGCATCGGTTGCTTCGATCGCACCGGTCGCCCGCGCACTGCCGCACACGACGGCCACCGAACGCACACTGTGCGGTCCGTTCTGATACGCCGCCTCGACCCAGAACGTGTACATCCCCGGCGGCGTGGCGGCGCCGCGCTGATCGAGTCCGTCCCACTCCAGTTCATACTTGCCGGCGTTGCGCGTCGCGCGCGTCACCGCGTCGACGATCGCATTGTCGCGTCCGGCAAGTCCCCACCACTTCGAGAGATCGCGCTGATACTTCGAGCGGTCACCCCACATCGCCAGCGTGCGAATGTGAACTCCGCTCGCGTTCGTGATCCACACCGCAACATACGGCCGGCGCCGAACCCGCTGATTCGGGGTGATGTCGATCGACAGCGTTGCGTGATTGACCGCGCGCGGCGCCATCGCCACCGCCGCGCGCGCCTCCTCGTACGCCGCGAACCCGCGCGACCGGCGCATGCCGCCGTCGGCCATGATCAGCAGCGCCTCGGCGCGCGGCGTGTTCTCGATCAAGCGAAGACCGGCATCCGGCCCCAGCACCGACAGCGTGGTGGCGAGCGCGTTTGCCGTGGCGTTATCGGGCGCGATCACCGTGACGCCGGCGACGGCATTCGCCGGGTGTCCCGTGCGCGGATCGATGATGTGCGAATAGTGTGTTCCCGCGACGTCGAAGCCCCGTAGATACGACCCGCTGCTCGAAACCGCGGCGTCCGTCAGCCGCAGCGTCGTCAGCGGCGGTGCATTGTCGGCATGGGCGCGCGGATCCGCCACACCGATGCGCCAGCGCCCGTCGGCTGACGACGACCGTCCCCAAACACGAATGTCGCCGCCGATGTTTACTATCCCGCCCTCGACCGACGGCACCCGTTTCGTCGCCGCCGCAACGGCGCGATCGATGATGTAGCCCTTCCCGAGCGAGCTGAGATCGAGCCGATCCGCACTCATCGACGTCACGACCCGCGACGAGCGGTCCAGCTGCCAGCCGGGCTCGGTCGCCGCGATCGCGGCACGCACGAGCGTCGATTCGGCGGGAACGTGTCCGTTGATCACCGCCTTCTTCCATAGTTCCGTCAGCGCGCCGACGCGCGGCGAG
>DASYSH010000506.1:0-1873 GCA_036003525.1 Gemmatimonadaceae bacterium
CCGCTTTGGCGATCATCATGGTACCGATGGTGTATAGGCCCCCGGGCCGGCTGTCGATCACGATCTGCTGCCCGATTTGCTGGGTAAGCTGAGCGGCGAGAAGACGCACGGTCGTCTCGGGCGAGCCTCCGGCGGCAGAAGGAACGATCAGCGTGATCGGCCGCTCCGGATATTCGGCATCCGCGGGCGTGATGGCCAACGCCGCGCACGCAACCAGAACTCCGGCAATAAATCGACGCCTGCATTGCGCGAGCGATACCGCGCTTTTCTTCTGCGCAGCGAGCGGCGCCACCAAAACGAATGGACAAATAATCACATCGGGCCTTTAGAGAAAGCGCACATTATAATCGCTCAGGTTATCGCTTCGATAGCATTGCTCGCAGCTAACAGCTCGACTGTGATATATCCGACGCAGTGACAGCGCAGCATTGAGCGACAAATCTGAATCGCATGCACTTCTTCCTTGACCGAAAGATACTCAATGACATCCGGAAACAAACCGAGTTACATCGATCCGCATACCGAAGTTCGTTACGCGCTAAGCGAACGCCGCTGGCGGTCGGACGCGGGAAACCCGATGATGATCACGCCGCTGCCCGGAATCGGCCGCGACGATATCGATACTGCGGTCCGCTCGATCTGGCGTTATCGCGCAGCGCTCGCCGCGCCAATCGAGACACCGGTCAGCCTCGGCGAAGGATGCACGCCCATGGTCGAGAAAACCTGGGGCGCGTTGTCGCCGCGCTTCAAGCTCGAGTGGTTCAATCCGACGTGCAGCTTCAAGGACCGCGGCGCCACCGTGATGATATCTTTCCTCAAGCAGCTGGGGCTCGATGCCATTCTCGAAGACAGCTCGGGCAACGGCGGGGCCGCGGTCGCCGCCTACGGCGCTGCGGCAGGCATGCGCGTGCGTATTCTCGCGCCGAGCTCGACTGCGCTGCCGAAAATCGTCCAGATCAAAGCGTTCGGCGCGGAAGTGCAACTCGTGCCGGGTCCGCGTGAAGAGTCCGAAAACGAAGCGATCCGCCAGTCCGAAGCAATCTTCTACGCGAGCCATAACTGGCATCCGTTCTTTCTGCAGGGAACGAAATCGCTCGCTTATGAGATGTGGGAAGACTTGAAATTTCGCGCGCCTGACAACGTCGTGATCCCGGCTGGCGCCGGCAGCAATGTGCTCGGCTGCGACATCGGGTTCTCCGAGCTCCTGGCGGCGCGACAGATCAAGAAACTGCCGCGCCTTTTCATCGCGCAGCCGCTGAACTGTTCGCCTGTCGATGCGAGCTTCAAAGCGGGTGTCGACACACCGGTGCCGCGAGAAGTCAGACCGACGATCGCTGAAGGAACCGCGATCAAGCGCCCGATCCGGTTGCGCGAGGTTTTGTCGGCGATCCGCCGCTCCGGCGGCGGCACAATCGCCATTCCCGAAGATCAGATCGCCGCCGCGGTTCGCAGGCTAGCAGCGATGGGCCTGTATGCCGAGCCCACGTCCGCGACCGCAGCCGCAGCGCTGGAGCCGCTGCACGAGAGCGGTGCCATCGACGCGCGCGAAACGACCGTCGTGCTGTTGACAGGCTCGGGGCTTAAGTCGACTGCATTCATGACCGAGCTCTTCAGTTCCTGATCAATCGACTTTCGCACCCGAGCGTCTGACCACGTCCGCCCACTTCGCGGCTTCTGTTTTGATATGGCCGGCAAATTGTTCCGGCGTGCCGCCGACGATCTCGAGTCCGAACTCGGGCAATTTTTCCCTCACCGCCGGCGCGGCGAGCGCTTTGTTGATCTCCGCATTGAGCCGGACGATGATCGCCCTGGGAACGCCGGCCGGGACGATCACGCCGGCCCACGCGCTCACGTCAAAACCCGCTACTCCGGC
>DASYSH010000507.1:0-1652 GCA_036003525.1 Gemmatimonadaceae bacterium
ACCGCACCGCGCAGGTCGTGAAGCGGCTGCTGCGCGAGAATCGGAGTGTGCTCGATGCGAGCTATGAAGCGGGACTCTCCGGCTCGTCGCGACTGCACGACTTGATCGTGAACGCCGAGGCCGTTTCGCCGGGTGAATATCAGAAAGCCGGCGAGGGGCTCGTGGTGAAATTCGGATTTCACCCGTCGCCGTTCGGCGAATGTCTCATTGCGGTCACGCCGCGAGGGATTTGCCATCTCGCGTTCGTGAATCCCGTGTCGCGCGCAGATGCGCTCGATCGTTTGAAGCACGACTGGCCGCGCGCCGAACTCGTCGTCGATCAAGCGGCGACGCGCGCCGCAATCGCGAGCGCGTTTCCGATCGGCAGCGGAAAAAACCTTCCGCCGCTCGCGCTGCATATCAAGGGAACGAATTTTCAGCTGAAGGTCTGGGAAGCGCTGCTGAAAATTCCAGATGGCGGCGTCACGACCTACGGCGACATCGCGGAGAGCCTCCATCTGCCGGGCGCGTCACGCGCGGTTGGCACCGCGGTCGGCAGCAATCCGGTGAGCTGGCTGATCCCCTGTCATCGCGTGATTCGCTCAACGGGCGAACTCGGCGGCTATGCGTGGGGAATTGAGCGAAAGAAGGTGATGCTGATGAAGGAGCAGATGGGGGCGCGGCCGCGGATTGGGAGTCACGCGGCGTAACCGCCCACGAACAACCAAGAGCGATTAACAACAAATCATAGTTTGTGGTTAATCGCTCTCGGTGATTGGTTCGTCGTTACGCTGCCTCTGCGTAAGCGAGACTCACCGCTCTTCTCGCCCCGCGTTTCAGCGTCCGGTGCACGGCCCGCGCGTACCGCATGAAGTTCGCTCCGGCCCACGGGTAGCGGGCGAAAAATTCCGCCGGCAGCATCGCGCCCTTCAGTTGATTGCAGCTCGAGCAAGCCGCCACCAGATTGCCCGCCGCGTGATTTCCGCCTTTCGAGAGCGGAAACACGTGGTCGAGCGTCGCATCCTCTAGCCCAAGGGACGTACCGCAGTAGACACAGCGCCGCCCGCAATCACGGAAAGTCGCGCGCTTGACGTGGCGTTTGTTGTGTTGGGCGAGCACTCGACGGTGATTGCGGGCAAGACCACGGGGTGCACGGGGCAATGCGACGCGGTAGACGCTCCGGTGAGACATGACACCTCGCCATAAAAGACGACACCCCGCATCGGGGCTCGAATCCCGGGCGGGGTGGCTATGATGGGGCGGAGACTCCAGCCGACGATCGCGGGAAGCGATCGTGGCGCTAGACACTGGAGGTTGGGTCCTGGCCTTTCTGCCATGAGCCTCCGAAGGGCGCGACGCTGTATTTGTAATCCCGAACTTCAGCGCGTCACGCGTTCCTCAATCTGACGAACGAAAAAGTTGCTTCGTAACACGAGTCGCGCAAGAGGCGCGGCCAAACCGATACGCGACTAATCGTGCTTGAGCAGCGTGCTCGTCGTCGAAAGCGCCGCCGTGAACAACAAACAAAGCATCGCGATCCATACCGCGATGAATCCGAATCGATTGAAGTAGAGCGGAATCTCATCGAACACCTTCAGCGCGCGCCCCATCGCAATCTGCGCGACGCTCGCGCCCGCGAAGACTGCGGCGAGACTCGCCGCAGCGAGCGCGGC
>DASYSH010000508.1:0-9998 GCA_036003525.1 Gemmatimonadaceae bacterium
CGGCCACTGGGTCGTGATTTCGACCATCGGCGGAGACAGGTCGGGATACGCGTCGACCGGCAAGCGGGTGAACGACCAGCTGCCGACGCCGATCAGAACGAGCGCCGCAACGACGACGAGAAACTTCTGGTTCAGCGACGCGCGAACGATTTGATTCGCGAACGACGGCGGACCGCTCGCCAGGTCCGGCGTGGGTGTTTCTTCCGCGTCGCTCACTGATTTTCCGCGAACTGAATGAATAGCGCGCCATCACCGACGACCTTGTCACCGGCGGCGAGCCCCGTGAGAATCTCGTAGCGATCGTTGACGCGGTAGCCGAGCGTCACGCGGCGGCGCACGAATCCGCCGTCCGCAGCCGCGATGAATACGAAGGGCAGGTTGTCGTCGTCGCGAAGCACGGCGGCGGCCGGAACCAGCAGGCCGGAATGCGTTTGCGTCGAATGCACGACGGCACGCACGAACAGGTCGCGCTTCAGCGCCTGCCCGGGATTCTCGGCGACGATTCGTACTGACGCAGCTTTCGTCCCGGGATCCACGATCGGCGCGACATAATCGACGACGCCGTGAATCGGCTTCGGCGACGCGTCGGTGAAAATGTCCACCGGCACGCCTTTCGTGACCAGCGGAATGTCCGTCGCATACACGCTCGCATTCACCCACATCGAACCGAGATCGGCGATGGTGAACGCGGCGGTGGAGCCCGCCGAGAGCAGCTGGCCGGGCGTGATCAATTTCTCGACGACGGTTCCGGGGATTGTCGCGACGATCGTGCCTTGCACCGGCGTGACGCGCTTGCCGTCGCGAATCGATGCAATAGTGGTATCCGGAAGGCCGAGCGCGCTCAGCGCAAGCAGCGCCGCATCGCGATCGGCTTCGGCGGACGCCGCATCGGACCGCGCCTGGTCGAGCTCGGTTCGCGCGAGCGCGTCGCCCGCGAACAGCTGCTCGTCGAGTTTCAGGATGCGTGCTGTGTTGCGGACCGCCGTCTCCGATTTTCTGTACGCCGCGACGGCCGCCGCAAAATCGGGCGACGCAACGATCGCGAGCGGTTCGTTGGCGGAGACGTTCGCGCCGAGATTCACGAGAATTCGCGAGACGGGCCCTGATACCGGCGACATCACCTGCGTCGATTTGTCGCCGTTGAACGCGACGGTGCCCGTGATCTCGAGCATCGGCGCGAACGTTTCCTTCGCGAGCGTGATGACTTTGAGTTTGGCGCGCTGTTCATCGGTGACCTTGAACGAACCCGGTTTCTGCGCGGCGGCTTCGGCGGCCGGCTCCGGCTTCTTGCCGCATCCCGCGACGAACGCGGCCAGCGCGATGCACGCCGCGGGGAACGCGGCGCGCGCGAAACGATGCGAATGAAAACTCACTTGGGTGCTCCGGGTGCGAACGTGGAGAGCGGCACGCCGGCGGCGCGCTCGAGATCGGATCGCGCCGAGTTGGCGGCGGCGAGTGCGTCGGCGAACTGGCTTTCGGCGGTGAGCAGTGCGGTGCGCGCGGTAAGCACGTCGAGCGCGGAGAGTCCGCCGAGCGCATAGCTCGTCGTCGCGACGCGATACGCTTCGCGCGCGGACGGAAGCAGTTCGTCGCGAATGAAGATCACCTGGCGCAGCGCGGCGTCGGCCGTCGCGAACGCGACGCGCACATCCTGCGCCACGCTCGCGCGCGTGTCCTTCAAGCTGGCCGTGAGTTCGAGCTCGCGGTGGTGCGTCTCGGCGAAGTCGCCCTTCGTATGCTGCCAGAACAGGACGGGGATCGGCATCGACAGGCCGAGCATGTACGTGGTGTTCGAATTCCACGCGGGATCGCCGAAGTCCTTATTAGCGCTTGCCACGATGTCCGGCGTGAAGGCGAGCTCCTTCGTGAGCGTCGAGTTGGCCCGGGCGCCGCGCAACTGCGCTTCGAGCCCCGTTATTTCCGGACGGGAACGCAGCGCCGCGGCCTCGACAGCCTGGACATCCGGGAGTGCGTCCGGCGCTCCGAGCGTGTCCGTCGCGACGATTGGAAGGCCGAGCGGGCGGCCGAGCATTCTGTTCAGCGCGGCCTCCGCGTTGGTGACATCGCGCGCGTTGCCGATCAGATCATTCTGCGCGGAGGCGAGGCTCACCTGCGCATTGATCACGTCGAGACGAGGGACCGTGCCCGCGTTGAACCGCGTCTGTGTGCGGGTGAGAAAGTCCTGCGCGAGCTGCCGGGCCTCGGTGAGATCGCGGCGGTGCATGTGCGTCACGAGCACCGAGTCGTACGTGCGGCCTGCCTGTGCGGCGAGCTGCTGCTGGAGCAGCCGGAACTGCGCCTCGGAGGTGTGGATCGCCTCGTTGCCGATCGTGTTGCGGAGCCGGAACTTGTCGGGAAACGGCACGGTGATTCCGAGGCTCAGCGGGCGCGACGGCGCCGACCCGATATCGCGGAACCGCGTGAGCGAGTCGAGCGAACCCGACAGCGTCGGATCGGGGACCGCGATCGATTCGACGCGCTGCGCGCGCACCTGAAACGTCTGCTCCCGCGCAACCTCGAGCTGAGGATTCGCGAGAAGCGCCGTGGCGATTGCCTGTCGTCTCGTCACGCGCAGCGTATCGGGCGCGGCATCGCCCCCGACCGCCTGTGCGCGCTGTTGCGCGGAGGCCGGGCCGGCCAATAGCGCCAGCGCGGCCATCCAAACGGATGTTCGCATTCGTTCCCTTGAGTTTTTGTATTCGAACCGCGGGCCTGCACCTGCAGCGAGCGAAAAATTCAGCTCAGCTTCGGCGGGGCGCGGGGGAGCGCGGTCGGCGCCGCGCGGAACGTCGGAGCGACCTGCGGGTCGAGCGCGGCGATCGTCGACTGGCGTTCGCACACCATGGACGGGCACTGCTGCGCCGGCGACGAGTGGAGCGAACGCACCGCGCACACGGCGCATCTCGTTTCGTCATGCTGATATTTGTGACGCGCGCCATGCTGTTCGACATGTGCACCCATCCGTCCCTTTTCAGTCGGCTCGAGCAACGGCGCGAGCGTGATCGCACCCTGCAGTGCGAACAGCACGGCGAGGGCGATCTGTCGGCGCCAGCTCAGCAGGCGGCGGAAGGTGCTCAATCGATGAAACATGGAGTACGGAGGCTACGCAGGGCGGGGCTGAAACGCTAGTGAACGGATAACGGCTTTACCGGTCTCGCCGTATATATTCGTGTCCATGCGACGCCGTTCGCTCCTAAGCCGCCTCCTGCTGTGCGGAGTCGCCATCGTCCAGATGGCGGCGCCGCCGCTCGCGGTCGTCGCCGATGCGCGGCTTACGGCCGACTCGGCGGGCGCGTCGCAGGTTCACGTAGAAGATCATACCCAGAAGAACTGCCATCCGGTCCATCCGGACGACTGCGCGCTTTGCCGGCTGCTCACGCATTTCTCGGCTCCGCGCGCTGCGTCGCCCTCGGTGCCGATCGTCGCATCCGCGCGCTGCACGGCGTGCGATGATGCGATTTTTCTGCCCGCGTCCATTGCCCGTGCGCACCAGCGCACGCGAGCGCCCCCGGTCAGCGCGGCACTGAGCTGACTCCCGCCGCACGGCCGACTCCCGGCCGTCGCGCGCGCACGACAGACGCAATCGCTCTGACCGGCTTCCGCGCGGCGGACCACCGGCGTGCGCGCCGTTCCATGCGGCACACAACTGGCAATTCAGACGATCGGGGACTCAACCGTGATTGCATCACAGTGGATTCAACGCGCGAGCTGCGCGCTCGCGTTCGCAGGATTGTTTTCCGCCGCACCTTTGCTCGCGGCGGCGCCGCCTTCGGGCGATCTGCATGGCGTCGTCACCGACAGTGCGGCGAACAATCCGCTCGCGTCCGCGCAAGTCAGCGTCACCCGCGACGGCCGCATTATTCAGAATACGCTCACCGACGCGTTCGGCCGTTACCGCGCGCACAATCTTCCCGCGGGCACGTATGTGCTCGGCGTGCATTTCATCGGCTTCAAGGCATTCACCACGACCGTGACGATGGGGAACGAAGATGTGACGGTGAATGTGAGGCTCGGATCCGCCGCGGTGGAACTCGCCGCGGTGCAGGTGACGTCGGCCGGGCCGATCGCCGTCGACACGCGCACCGGCGATCAAACATTCTCCGAAGACAAAGCGCACAGCTCGCCGACGACGACGTCGTCGCAGGTGATCCAACAGTCGGTCGCCGGCGCAGTCCGCGCGCCGACCGGCGAAGTGCACATTCGAGGGCAGCACGCCGAGTACAGCTATTACGTCGACGGCGTCCCGGTGCCGAGCGGAATTTCGGGGAGCCTGAACGAACTGTTTGATCCGGCGATCGTGAACACGATCAACTTCCAGACCGGCGGATGGGACGCGGAGTTCGGCAACAAGAATTCGGCGATCATCAACGTGACGACGCGCATTCCGACGGGCGGTTTTCACATGAGCGTTTCGGGATTTGGCGGCTCGTTCGGCACGAGCGGTCAGTCGGTGAGCGCCAGCACCAACAGCGGGAAGTGGGGCTTCTTCGGATCGTTCTCGCGGCAGCAGACCGATATGCGTCTCGAACCCGTGATGTTCGACACGACGACATTCAAGGCGTTCAACTTCCACAATCACGGCGACGACACGTACGGTTTCGGGAAGATTCAGTACAATGCGTCGTCGAACGACGTCCTCAATTTCGAGGGCAGCTGGTCGCGCACGAAATTCCAGGTGCCTTTCGATTCGTCGGGCGGCGCGAGCGCCGATGACAACCAGACCGATATCAACGCGTTCCTGAACGTCGGCTGGCGCCATCAGTTCGGCGAGCGCTCGTCCAATGCATCCGACAAGGACAAAGGCGGCGAGTTGTTCGCCGGGCTGTTCTATCGCTTCGGCAGCCTGCAGTTCATTCCCGGCGCGAAAGACGATCCGCAGTTCGTGTTTTTCCCGGACACGACCGCCTACAACCTCCAGGAAAAGCGCAACTTCTCCACGACCGGCGCGAAGATCGACTATTCGTACCGCACCAGCGAAAAGTTCGAATTCAAGACCGGCGTACTCGCGCAGTTCACGACGGGGCAGGAAGATTTCGTCACGTCCAATCCGAGTGGCGGCTTTGGTCCGGCGTCGAACTCGGGATTATCGGGGAGCGACATCGGCGGGTACGCGCAGACATCATACGCACCGTCGGAGCATTTCGAGCTTCGCACCGGTGTTCGCTATGACGCGCATACGGCGCCGTTCGCAGGAACCGTGTCGCAGGTCAGCCCGCGTGTTCGCCTGAACTTCTTCATCAATCCGGCGAACACGGTTTATCTGTTCTACGGCCGCCTGTTCATTCCGACGAACGTCGAGGACCTGCGTGCGATCACGAGCGTCGCGCAGTCCGGCGTGGCGGCGAGCCCGACTTTGCCGGAGCGCGATAATTTCTACGAAGCCGGGTTCATCCACCGCTTTCCGGTTGGCGTCGTCGCGAAGCTCTCGGCGTACCACAAGGAGAGTTCGCCCGGCATCGACGACAACACCGTTCCGGGATCGGCCATCGTGACGTCGGTGAACATCGAGCAGGTCCGGATCACGGGTGTCGAGGCGGTCATCGAGGTTCGTCCCGAAGGTCCGCTGACGGGCTATGTGAATGCCGCGCTCAACCACGCGTACGGATACGGAAAAATCACCGGCGGATTCTTTCCCGACGCGCCGCCGTCCGGATACTTCGATCTGGATCATGATCAGCGCCTTACACTCACCGCGAACATGACGTACGCGGCCGGTGCATTTTTCCTCGGCGCGACGGAGACATACGGCAGCGGGCTCACGAACGGCGCCGATCCCGCGTCGTGCAATTGTCAGGGAACCGGCTTGTTCGATTTCAACTCGGGCGTCCATGTGAAGCCGAATTACGTCACGGCACTCAGCGCGGGGTACACGATGCTTTTCGGGAGCACAACCGTGCGGCCCGAGCTGTTCATCGACAACCTGTTCGATCAGAAATATCTGCTCAAGGGCGCATTCTTCAGCGGCGCGTCGGTCGGCCGGCCGCGGTCGGTGCAACTTCGGCTGAACCTCGGGATATATTTGTCGAGGGGGCGGCGCCGGATCCGGCGCCGCCCCTGCGGAGTTTTTTTCACCAAGCGGGAGCGTTGCGCATGCGCAACATCAAGAACGGCCGTTCGATCGCGACGATGTTCATTCTGGCGCTCTACTGCGCGTGCTCGGGCGGCGACAAAAGCGTCGGACCGGGCAGCGGGACGGTGGCGTCGATCGCCGTCGGGGGCGCAACGACGACGGTGACGATTGGATCGACGATCACGCTCACCGCGGGCGCGTTCGATGCGAGCAGTGCGCCGGTCAGCGGCCAGACGTTCACGTGGGCGTCGTCTGATCCGCTCGTCGCCACCGTATCGCAGTCGGGTGTCGTAACGGGGGTGTCCGTCGGCGTCGTATCCATCAGCGCCTCGATCGGATCGATCTCGGGGAAAACAACGGTCTCGGTCAGCGCGACGAGCGCTCAGCAGTCGTGCACGGGCGTGACGCCTCTGTCCATGAATGTCGGCGACGTGCACATCGTGTCCGGCGTCGAACGATCAGCCCTTTGCATAAGCGGGGGAGCCGGAACGGAGTACGCGCTCGTCGCGTTCAACTCGAGTCTCGATACGAGTGGCACGCAGAAAGCGGTCGGACTGAACTCGACGAATACGGCCGCCACGCAGAATGCGCCAAATCCCACGCTGACGCCCGCGCACACCGCTTCGATTTCCCGGGCTGTTCCGCGCGATATCGGATTCGAGATGCGGCTGCGCGAGATGGAGCGGCGCGATCTCAATCCGAAGTTCGCCGCGGCCCGGGCGTGGTATGCCTCGCGCACGGGCGCCGTCGCGCGTCCGCCGGGATTTTCCGCGATCACCGGCGTTTCCCCGAGTCCAAGCGTGGGCGACAAGATCTCGCTGAACGGGAACGCACAGAGCAGCTGCGGCAGTCCGCAGCCGCACGGCGCGACGATCGTCGCCGTCTCCACGCACGCCATCGTCGCCGTCGACACCCTCACGCCGCCGAACGGCTTCACCACCACCGATTATCAGAACTTCGCCGCGACGTTCGACACGCTGATCTATCCGCTCGACACGCTCAATTACGGCGCACCGACGGACATCGACGGCAACGGACGCGTGCTGCTTTTCTTCTCGCCGCTCGTGAACGCGCTCTCGTCGAACAACAGCAGTTCGTACGTCGGCGGGTTCTTCTTTTCGCGCGATCTCTTTCCATTGACCGCGACATCGACGCTCGCCGCATGCGCCGGAAGCAATGTCGGCGAGATGTTCTATTTGCCGATTGTCGATGCGGCGCAGATCTACAACCGTTTCTTCAAGAGCAAGGACACGGTCACGAGTCAGGTCAACACGACGGTCGTGCATGAATTCCAGCACCTGATCAATGCGGGGCGACACCTGTATGTCAATCTGGCCGCCACGCGCCTCGAAGAGTCGTGGCTCGACGAATCGCAGGCGATGCTCGCGCAGGAACTGCTCTACTTCCGCGTCTCCGGCTTCGCGCCAAAACAGAAGCTCACCTGGCCGGTCATCAGCACGGGCGCGAATGCGAACGGCAGCCAGCTTGGCATCGTGAACGCGTATCTCGTGCAGGGGCTCGGCGCGCTCAATTTCTACCTGCAGGTTCCCGAATCCAGCACGCCGTACAACAACACCGAAAATCTCGCGACGCTCGGATCGGGATGGGAATTCCTGCGATACCTGCTCGATCAGACGGCGGGGTCGCAGCCCGCATTCACGCGCGCGATCGACAATGGCACGGTGACCGGTTTCGCCAATCTCGAGAACGTGTTCGCGCTGACGCCGTCGACGCTCTCGAATACATACACGTCGTGGTCGATCGCGCAGTATGTCGACGGGACCGGCATTTCGACGAACCCTGTTTACTCGAATCCGAGCTGGAATTTCCGGAGCGTGCTTCCAAATGCGCTCGGGCTCTCCGGTTTTCCTCTCGGAATCCGCACGCTCACGCAGAACACACCCATCGCGCTCGTCCTGCGCGGAGGATCCGCGGCGTATATCAGATTCCGCGTGAACGCCGGGCTCACCGGACAAATCACGCCAACGAACGGGATCGTGGCGTCGACGTCGGTGGTGTACGCGCTCGTTCGGACGTTCTGAACTGCAGGGGTGAGAGCCGAGAATTCTCCCCGCTCTCAGCTGCCGTCAACGAATCCCCGGAGCATCGCCAGCATTCGGCGATCATTGGTGACCAGATCGTCACCTTTCGGCGTTTCGAGCGCTTTCGGCACATGAGCGAGCCGGGGATCCTGCATGATCCTCGCGAACGGCTTCGCTCCGATGTGTCCATCGCCGATCAGTTCGTGACGGTCTTTCTTTGATCCGAGCGGGGCCTTGGAATCATTGAGGTGAATCAGCCCGAGCAGTTCGATGCCCAGCACATCATCGAATCGCGACCACACGCCTTCGTAGTCGGAAATGATGTCGTGCCCCGCCGCGAAAATGTGCGCGGTATCGAGGCACACTCCGATCCGTTTGCGCAGGTTCGCGGGAATCTTCGAGAGCAGCAGCGCCATCTCTTCGAACGTCGAGCCGATTACGGTGCCCTGGCCGGCCGTCAGCTCCATCAGTAATCGCGTCGCGCCGCGTTCCTTTTCCAGCGCCTCCGTGATCGCGTCCGCGTTGCGCGCGATCCCGCTTTCGCGATCGTCGATGAAATTTCCCGGATGCGACACGAGCGCATCCAGGCCGAGTGCATCGCACCGGCGCAGCTCCTGCCGGAAACTTTCAACAGACTTCGCGCGCAGCGCCGGATCAGGCGATGCAAGGTTGATCAGGTAGCTATCGTGCGCGTTCGTGAACTGCACACGGCTCGCGGCGAGCGCCGCGCGAAATGCGGCCGCATCTTCTGCCGATATCTCGACCTCGGCCCAGCGGTTGGGCTGCTTCGTGAAGATTTGCATGGCCGTCGCGCCGACGTCGTCTGCGCGAGGCGGCGAGTTCGCGATACCGCCGGCGGTTGAGATATGCGCGCCGAGCGCACCTGCGCGGCGGTGAGCGGCGGGTCGCCGGTTCTTGCTCTTCGGTCGAGCCGCGGTTTTTCCGGTCTTCGGACTTCGGACCTCGGTCTTTTTCACTTTCGTGATCTGAGCCATTCCAGCGGATCCACCGCGCGCTGGCCCGGTCGCATCTCGAAATGCAAATGCGGTTCCATGTCGGGGTCCGATTTGCCTACCGTGCCGATCGCCTGGCCTTTGGTGATTTTGGTTCCCTTCGTCACGAGAATTTTGCCGAGCGAACTGTAGATCGAGTAGTCGTTGCCGCCGTGCTGGATGACGACCGTTCGGCCGTAGGTGCTGAAGCTCTCGTCCGTGAGCGCCACGACGCCGGCTGCGACGGCCTTCACGGGCGTGCCCTCGGTCGCCGCGATGCCGATTC
Organism: Gemmatimonadaceae bacterium; assembly: GCA_036003525.1. Classification (GTDB taxonomy): domain Bacteria; phylum Gemmatimonadota; class Gemmatimonadetes; order Gemmatimonadales; family Gemmatimonadaceae; genus Fen-1231. Next base: position 9,391 of record DASYSH010000508.1, read on the forward strand.
CGTTCCACCGGACAGTCGTGTTGTTCGGATTGATCAGCCGGCCGAACTGATAGATGATGTTGCCCTCGACCGGCCAGTCGAGGCGGCCGAAGTCCGCAGTCTTGAGCGTGCTGCTCGAAGGCGCACTGGCTCCGCTCCGTCCCTCCGTGCGCTTCCGCTCGACTTCGAGCGATGCGATCACGTTGCCGAGCCGGGCCTCGTCCTTTGCGATCTGCGCCAGACGGCCCGCCGTCTGTTTCTCCTTCTCCTGCGCCTGCGCGAGGCTGCGGGCGCGCCTTTCATCGAGGGCGCGGAGCGCCCGTTCTTCCTCGGCTTTCTGTTGGCGCGAGCTCTCCATGCTGTAATGCAGCGTCACGAGCGTCTGCCGCTGATTGCCGATCTGTTTTCCCAGCGCCTCTACGCGGCTCACGAGCGCCCGGTCGCGCTGCGCGACCAGGTGCAGATACTTGTAGCGCGCGACGAGCTCGCCGAACGACTGCGCGGACAGCATCGCCTCGACCGAATACAGTGCGCCGCGCTTGTAAATCTCGCGCACGCGATTGCGCAGCACCGCGCGCTTGATCGCGAGTTCGTCCTGCGCGCGAATCAGGTTGGCGGTGGCCTCATTC
>DASYSH010000509.1:0-1520 GCA_036003525.1 Gemmatimonadaceae bacterium
GTGTGAAAGCAGGGCATCGCGCCCGGTGTGATCGCGCACGGTCCAATGAGAAATTGCTGATCAGGCGATCTCTCGCCCGCTAGCCAGCCAGGCTCGCTCACTCCGTCCTCCGTCGGGCCGTGACAACCGCCGCATCCGTGACTGATCACGAGGAAGCGACCGTGCAGCACGACTGGGTCAGCCGCTCCGGAAGCTGGCGACTCCGCCGCGCCAGCCTCAGAGGCCGCGCCGCGGACGTAGTGCGCGGCGCTCAACGCCGTCGCTCCGATGACGGCCGCCGATACCGCCGCATATCCAGATATCCTGATTCCGCTCAGCATAGGCCCCAGCCTCCATTGTTGAATTGACCCAACACTCGGCGCCGCAAGAAGCGGCGGCGCTCGCCCTCAGCGAACTTGCAGCACGCCCATCATGCCTTCGTCTTCATGCTCGAGAATGTGGCAGTGGTACATCCACTTCCCTGGGTAATCGTCGAAGTGAACGAGAATGCGAATCGATGAATGCTTCGGCACGTTGCCTGTGTCCTTCCAACTCGAGAAAGGCTCCGGCACACCATCGCGGTCGATTATCTGAAAGTGGAATCCATGCAAGTGAAACGGGTGGTCCATTCCGACCACGTTTTGAATCGTCCAGATTTCTGTCGCTCCGAGACGCGAGTGAATATCGACGCGATGCATGTCCATCCGCTTCCCGTCGATGAGTCCTTGCGACATCACGATCGTCCGCCGCACGCGCACTCGACTCGTGTCGGGCGGCGGTACGTGGCGAAGGACAGATGGAATCTCGACGGGCTGCGTGACGGAATCGCTCTCGTAGCGGAGCGAGAGAATTTGTCGCGCGCGAGCCCAATCCGCCGGCCGCGTTTGCGGCATGTAGCGGTCGTATGGCAAATCCTCGAGCAGCGCGCGTTCGCCGGGTGTGCCCGACCCGCGAACGAGCACTTCGACTCGCTCGCTGTTCGCCACCAACACGTCGGGAACTTCGACGGGATGCTCGAAGAGTCCGCCGTCGCTGCCGACGTGAATCAAATGCTGTCCAGCGAGCGCCACGCGATAGATCCGCGCGGCCGACGCGTTCACGATGCGCCAACGTTGCAGCTCGCCAGGGCGGATCGAGATCGTCGGCATCACTTGCCCGTTCACGAGCAGCACGTCGCCTTCTCGCCCGTTCTCGAGATCGATGCTCCCTTGAATCGATCGCGGATCAGAAAACGCAGGGGCACCGTTCGAGTCGAAACGATTGTCCGACAGGATCAACAACTTGTCGGCAACTCCCTTTGCGGCGAGCGGATCGTCCGGCGCATGGACGATGATGCCGCCGAAGAGACCCATGGCTATTTGAAAACCGGTGCGACGATCCGGATGCGGGTGATACCAGTACGTTCCCGCTGAGCCGGACGCCAAGCGAAAGCGATAGTCGTGAGCCTTGCCGGGTGCGATCGGCGACAACGGGCTGCCGTCGGCGCTCGCGGGAATGTGCAAGCCGTGCCAATGCACTGTCGTCGGTTCGGGCAGCTCGTT
>DASYSH010000510.1:0-6018 GCA_036003525.1 Gemmatimonadaceae bacterium
GTATCCGGCGCCGGCGATCGACGTCGACCGGATCATGAAAGCAATTCCGTTTGCTGCCGACGACACGCCGGAAAGAGAGCGGGCGCAGCCCGGATGGATGGGCGCTGCGAACGTGAGCGCTTTTCTCCTCGGTGCGGACCCGAATCATAACTATCGTTTTCCTCGCCGATTGGCGGCGGCCGCGGCGCTTGGCTTTATCGTATTTGGGGGCGTGCAAATCTACTTGGCTTCGTCCGACGCATCCGTTGCGAAGGGGCCTGTCGTCACTGCGGCTCCTCCTGCGGTCGTGCGCCCGCCGACGGTTCCCCTCGAATCGTCAGTGGTTGCCGCGGCTCCGGCTCAGATTCGCGCGCCGGCCGCGTCGCCCACGCATCGCAACGCGACCATCAGCTTTGGCGGCGGACTCGGCGACCTTTCCGACGATCAACTCGCCGCACTGCTCAGCGAACTCGACACACTCGAGGCGCTGCCGACGACCGAGCCGGAAACCCATTTGTCACCAATCGTGCCCGAGGCCGACGGAGGTCACAATGCGCGCTAAGATCGCACTCGCACTGCTGTTCGCATCAGGCGCCGGGCTTCGGGCGCAGGGCGCGCAGCCAGATTCCGCCTCGCGCGCGAATCTCGAGCAGCAGGTGAAGGAACGCATCGCTCAGGTCACGCAAGAGCGACTGGGCGCGACCGACCAGCAGATGCAGAAACTTCAGCAGACGAACCAGAAATACGATCAGATGCGCAGCGACATCGTCGCGCAGGAGCGCCAGCTTCGCGTCTCGCTGAGAAAGGAGATGGCCCGGCCCAACGGGGCGAACGATGCGCAGGTGTCTTCGCTGCTCGATCAAATCGCGCAGACCCAGCGTCAGCGGCTGGACATCCAGCAGCAGGAACAGCGGGAACTCGCCGGGTTTCTCTCTCCGATGCAGCGCGCGAGGTATTTCGCGCTCGAGCAACAGGTCCGCCAGCGTGTCAACCAGATGCGTCAGGCCCAGCAGGAGGCCCGCGGAGGGCGCGTCGGGCGCGCCGGCCAACTGCAGCCCGGTCGCGGCCGGGGGGTTCAGCCACGGAAGCCGCCGAGGTAAGTTCAGCGCCAGCAGGCCGTCGGTACGCACGCCGGGATGGCGGAACTGGCAGACGCACGGGACTCAAAATCCCGCGGGGTTCACACCCCATGAGAGTTCGATTCTCTCTCTCGGCACTATAAAAAAAGGCCCTCACATGAGGGCCTTTTTTTTGTTTAGCTACTGTGGTCTCCCGATCGCCGCCCGCAACGCCGCCAGCATCGGCGGCGACCCTGTAAACAGGTCCTCAGGATACGCCCGGTTCCGCGCCATCCCGTTATAAATCTCCGCCTGCTCGTACTTGTTCAGACCGAGACCCGCGAGATACTGAAGCCGCAGATTCTTGTCCAGGTTCAACTGGGCATCCGCGAGCCAGTCCTTTAGCTCCGGCGCGCGAGCAGTGTAGTTCCCGAGCAAATCGATCGCCGAGTTGATCCCGATCTCACGCAGCGACTGCGCGACAACCGCAAACTTCGGATCGGCGAGGCGCGCCGCCATCGAGTCCACATCGATCTTGCCCGGCGATGCGCGGCCCATCAACACGACATCGTATCCCGCGCCGTTGTAGTTGTTCGCCCAAACGATTCCATCCGGGAATGCCGCGAGAAAGCTCGCGACTTCACTCTTCACGGCGGGTGTGCCGGCTTCGTACAGCTGCACGAACACGGTGACCACGCCGCCGGGATTCAGCTTCGATTTGGCGAGCTGCCAGAATTCTTTCGTGTACAGATTCGCGGCGCCCTTCACCCAGGGATCGAACGGATCGGACGTGATCGCGTCGAATTTCTCCTCTGTCGTTCCAAGGAAATGGCGCGCGTCGTCGATCTGAATGTGGACTTTCGGATTCGTGACGACGTTGTAGTTGAACTGCCCGAAATATTTCGACGCGACCTGCGGAACGAGCGGCTCGATCTCGGCGATCGTCACCTTCTGCACGAGCGGACTGATGCTCACCGCGCCCGCCGTCACTCCGGCACCGCAGCCGATGACGAGGACCGAATTCGGATGCTCCGGCACGAGCGTCGTGAAGTGTCCAAGCATGCGCTGAAGGCGCATGTCCTGCGGCTCGCTTGACGCCTGAACTTTTCCGGCGTTGTGATAATTCACGACGCCGTTCGAAAGCACCGATACCGCAGGCGAAGAATTCATTCCTTCGCCGAAGTAGACGAAATCGCCGTGATTGAAATACCGCGGCGAACTGAACCGGCCGTATGCGACCAGAAGTGCCGGCGGCGGCTTTACGATCGAGCCGAATACCGACGCGCACACCAGAATGACCGCCGTGAACGCCACGCTCTTCGGTCCGAACTCCGCCTTCGTCGATCCGCCGACGAATTGCGGGAGAAGCATGAGCGCGGCGCCGAGCGCGGCGAGTCCGATCAGCACCTGCTGCGAATGCTGCGTCCCGACCCACGCAACCATCACGAGGCTCATGAACAGCGCGCCAACGATCGCACCCACCGTGTTCGCCGCATACACGCGTCCAACCATGCGGCCCGCATCCTGTCCCGGCGACGCCACCGACGCGAGTGCCAGTGGGAAACTCGCTCCCCACAAAATCGCGCCGGGGAGAATCGCCCATGCGCAGCGGACGAAGTCGATCTGGAACTGGAACCACGGGCGGATCGTCAGTTCGGGATTCGTCGGCCAGTAGGGAAGTTCCTGTGTGACCTGCCATGCCGTCCACGCGATTGCGGCCATGAGCAGAACTTGCACCGCGCCAAGCATGTGCCGCGGCGTGACGAGCTGGCGCGCGGCGAACGAACCGATGCTGCTGCCGAGGCCGATGCCGATGAGGAATACGGCGAGAATGATCGAGAATGTGTACGTCGTCCCGCCCAGCAGCAGCGTGAACAGCCGGGTCCAGACGACTTCCGCGCCGAGCGCCGTCATTCCAGAAAGCGCGATCGTCGCGTAAACGAGATTGGTGCCCGGCGCTGTTTCGACGCTCGCCGGTTTCGCGTCGCGGTCACCCGCGTTCGCCGGCGTGACCTTCGAGAGGTAAAACGCGATGCCGGCGACGGCGATGTTGATCGCGACTGCGACGAACGTCGTCGTCTGCACATCGGTCACGCGCAGCAAATAAAATCCGGTGAGGACGCAGCCGATCACGGCGCCCGCCGTGTTGCCTCCATAGAAGAATCCGAGCCAGCTCACTCCGCGCGGAGTCGTCTCGACCCAGCGCGCGATCGCGGGCAGCGTCGCGCCCATCGCGAAGGTGGGTGGCAGCAGGCAGATCGCCGCCACGACGCCGCGGAGCAGAAAGCCCGGCATTCCGTGCCCGGCGATCGTCAGATATACCGAGCCCGCGATCGGCAGCAGCACCAGCGCCAGCAATCCGAACACGCCTACGCCGAGTTCGAGCGCGGCATACACCTTGAGCGGATGGTGATCGCGCGAAATCAAGCGCGACAGCATCAAGCTGCCGATGCACATGCCGGCCATGAATGTGCCGAGCAGCACACCGAGTGAAACGGCGGACGATCCCACCGACAGCTGCAGCATCTCGAACCACACGATCTCATAGATCAGCGCGGCACAGCCGCTGCCCACGAAAAGGACGAGGAGCAGCGGGAGGTATCTATGAGTCGCCGGCATCGCTGCCGCGGAGCTGGAATTATTCATGTAGTTCAAAACGCGGTTCGGGGGTCGATCGTTGGCGATCGCTGGTCGGGTTTCGGGCCCTCGTTAGTACTGACTGTTTGCTATCCGAGGTTGTACAGCCTGGCCGCGTTGCCGCCGAAAATCGCCGCGCGATCGGCGTCGGAAACTTCGATCGCATTCAGCGCTTTCATCATGTACGGGATGCTTCCGATCGCGTGCGGATAATCGCTGCCTGCGAGAATGTGATCGGCGCCCGCGAACTTGATCGCGAGTTCGATCGCGCGCGGGTCGAAATTCACGGTGTCGTAGTACCACTGCTTCAGGTACTCGCTCGGCGGCTTCGAGATATTCGCGCGGCATTCGGAGAATGCCTCGTAGCCGCGATCGAGACGCTCGGCCAGATAGGGCAGGGCGCCGCCGAGATGGCTCGCGACCCATTTGATATTGGGGAAGCGCTCGTTCACGCCGCTGTACACGAGATGCGCCGCGGCGATCGTCGTGTCGAAGAGAAATCCGACGAGCGGCATCAGCCAGTACTGCTGCATCGCGTCGACGTTGATCGGATTCGTCGGATGAATGTGCAGCACCGCACCGAGTTCGTTCGCGGCCTCGTAGAGCGGCCAGTAGCGCTCGTCGGCGAGCGCCACGCCGTTGACGTTGCTGAACAGCATCGCGCCCGGAAATTTCAGCTGCTCGACGGCGCGGCGGAATTCAACGACCGACGCTTTCGGATCGTTCAGCGGCAGTGTGGCGTACGCGGCGAAGCGCGGCGAGCGCTCCTGCACATCTTTCGCAAACTCGTCGTTGACCATGCTCGCGTATTTCACGGCACGCGCCGGCGTCTCGACGTGGGTTCCCGGCGTCGTGAGCGACACGATCTGCGTCGTGACTCCTTCTTTTTCGAGCACGCCCTGCCGGTACGCGATATCGCGATGTCCGGGGACGGCGGTGTTGTAGTCGCCCGGATAGTGGAGTTCGGGATTTCCGTCGGCGTCGATCTTTATCGTGACCGTGCTCTCGCCCGACTGGAGGGCCGCCATGTACTTCGGCGGATAGTAGTGGTTGTGTACGTCGACGACTCTCACGCGCTGCGACTCCTAAGATTTGGTGGGGGGATTTCGTGCCCAAATGTAGTAGACGGGGAGCCCGAGCAGAACGAAGGCCAGCCCGCCGATGCTGTCGACCGGTTGCGCGATGATCTGGTTGATCACGATCGCGGCGGTGGAGACGACAAAGATCGCAGGGAGCAGGGGATATCCCCACACGCGGTAGGGCGGATTGTATCCGGGCCGGCGCCGGACGAGAAACAGTCCCGCGGCCAGCATTCCGAAGAAAATCCACTCCGTATAGACGACGCGCGTGAACAGCGCGGCGTACGATCCGGTCGCGACGAGCACGCTCGACCACACGGCCTGCAGGGCGATCGCGCGATGCGGCGTGCGATACTCGGCGTGCACCGCGCCCACCCATTTGAACAGGACACCGTCCTGCGCCATCGCCAGATATACGCGCGGGCCGGCGAGGATCACGCCATTCATCCCTCCGATCGTCGAGAGAATCACGAGCGCGGACATGATCTGCCCGCCGTGTCCTCCTACCGCGGCGTCGGCAAAATCCGCGGCAACACGCGTCGACTTCGCGACCGTCGCGAGCGGAAGCACGCGCAGGTATGCGGCGTTCAGCGCGACGTAGAGCGCAGTGACCGTCAGCGTTCCTGCGACGAGCGCGCGCGGAATCGTGCGTGTGGGATCGATGGTTTCTTCCGCGGCGTACGACACCATGTGCCAGCCGCCGAACGCGAACAGTCCCGCAATCAGCGCGAGCACAAAGGCGCGCGCACCCGGCAATGTCGCCGCGGGCGCATTCGTATCTGACAGCGCGCCGTTCGTGTGCGACGCGACGGTGAACGCGATGCCGATGATCAGGATGATTGCGAGCACTTTCACGGACGTGAACACCGCCTGCACGGCGCTGCCCTGGCGGACGCCGCGATAGTTCACCGCGGAGAGGATCAGCACGGCTGCGACGGCGACACCGCGCGTGCCGAGGTCGCCAAGCGGAATGAACGTGCCGACGTACCGCGCAAACACCATCGCGATCACCGCGACGATTCCGGAGTGCATCGTCCAGAACATCGCCCAGCCCCAGAGAAATGCGACTGGCGGCGAGTAGATCTCGCGTAAGAACACGTACACGCCGCCGGTGCGGGGCCACGCCGACGCGAGTTCTGCGATGACGAGCGCGCCGATCAGCGTGAGCAGCCCCGCGGCCAGCCACACGACGAGCACGCCGGCCACCGACGGCACCTGCGCCGTGACGGCCGATGGCTGCACGAAGATCGAGGCACCGATGATGA
>DASYSH010000511.1:0-5350 GCA_036003525.1 Gemmatimonadaceae bacterium
TCGAGGCCGCGGGAATCCGGATGCTCGACGAACTCGACTGGCAGGGCGTCGCGATGATCGAGTGCAAACTCGATCTCGCCACGGGACGCCATTCGCTGATGGAAATCAACGGCAGGCTGTGGGGTTCGCTTCAGCTCGCGATCGACGCGGGCGTTGATTTTCCCGCGCTATTGGTCGCATGTGCGTCTGGGAATTCCGTCGCGCAGCGCGCGCCGTATCGAGTGGGCGTTCGCAGTCGCTGGTTTTGGGGCGACGTCGACCATCTCTACATGCGCATGACGAAAAGCGCGCGCGCGCTGCACCTCGAGGGGGCGTTTCCATCGCGCTTCGAGGTCATCCGCGAATTTCTATCCCTGCCGCGACGTGGCGACCGCGGCGAGATCTGGCGGCTGCGCGATCCGGCGCCGGCTCTGCTCGAAATGCGGCGGCGCCTGTTCGGCGGCCGCTGAACCGGCGATCCGCTCGAGCGCGTCAAAGAACGTCGCAGCCATCGCCCGGCGGCTGAAACGCTCGTGCGCCGTGAGCCGCTGGCCGCGCAGGCCGCGCGAGAATTGTTCGAAGCGCTTCACGATGACATCGGCGATGCCCGCGACGTCCGATGGCGGGACGACATCGACATCGGTGTTCGCCACGAGCTGCCCGCTTGCGCTCGCGCGTTCGGTGAGCAGGACGATCCATGCATCGAACCGCATGTATTCATACAGCTTCGCCGGAATAACATTGTCGGAGTCCTGCGGCAGCTGAATCAGGACAGCCGCGGACGCGAGAAAGTCGAGCGCCGCCGCTCGCGGTCGCGCAGGGTGCAGGCGCACGAAGTCGCCCACGCCCGCATCCGCCGCAATCTGCGCCACGGATACGCCGTTGAAATGCTCGACATCGCCCATGAACTCGATTCGAAAATCGTCTGGTGTAAGGCCCAGTCTTGAAATTGCCTGAGCCGCGCCCTGAAACAGCGTCGTGGGATCGCGATCGAGGTAAATCGTTCCGGCGTACGCGATCGTGAATGGTGTCGCAGAGGGACGAATATCGAGCGGATCATCGTCGTCGTATCCGTTCGGAACCGCGATGATGCGTGACGAAGCATGGGGGTGCGCGGCGCTGAGCTGCTCGCGCATGCGCGCGGTGTTCGCCACCACGAGCGCGGCGTTCGCGACGTTCCGCTTCTCGCAACTCGAGGTGAGCGCGAGGTGCACCGGACTCGCCATGGACTCCGGCAACCGTTGCACCATGCTCCATGGATCGCGCATATCCATCGCGAATGGCAATTCGGCGTCACGCGCGGTATGTCGTGCGACGTCGTGCGCAAAGTGCGGTGGTCCGCTGCTGATCACGGCGCGATGCGAGCCGCGCTGGATGATCAGGGCCGCGGCATTTGTTGCATCGCGGACCCAGCGCTGACCGTGCATATGATCGACGACCGCATGATAGCCCCGGGCGAGATCGCGCACGCTGCGCGGGAAGCGGATGTCCGTGCGCGCAGTCGACGAGCCGGGCGGTGGCGTCACGTGCAGGTGACGCGTGATCCGTGCAAGCGGATTTTCAAAACGGTTCAGCCACGACTTGCGAGTGCGCACTCCGTACACGCGGACGCCGGGCGGCAGATCGGCGATACGCTCCTGGTCTGGTGAGTGAAGTTCATCCGGATGACGCATGATCACGTCGACGCCCCAGCCGCGCGCGGCGGCGTGGCGCGCAAATTTTTGCCAGCGCAAACTTCCGATCGCCGGATCGGGTGGGAAGTGGTACGTAACGAGCAGCAACCGCGGAATGTCCGGTTTGTCGGCTGTCGCGTACGTCAGCAGCTCGCTGCCGCGTGTCGCGGCGGCTTTTGGATCTGACCGGAGCAAACGAAAGAGCGGCCGGAGCCGCCGTCCGTGAAACGTGAGTGCGACGGTGATGTACACGAGCGCACCAACGCTCACATACAGTGCAAGTCTCACCGGCGAGCGCGTGCCCGCAGGAAGTCCGAATCGCAGGCAGAATACGGCCGCTGTCATGACTGCGACTGCGCTTCCGGCGGGCCACAGAGCGCGCAGATACCGGCTCGCCGGAAGCTCGAGCGTCCTCAGCAGGTAGCGAAGGTATGTCGCCGAGATGAATGCGGGATACGCGATAAGCCACATCGTAGCGACACCGGCGGTGCCCCAGCGTGACCCGAAATAGAAGAGCACCGGCATGATGCAGGCCAGCATCATGCTGAATTGCATGTGCCGTTTGGCGTGGCCGGTGAAGACCATTACCTGCGGCACGAGCGCGAAGATGCAGCGGAATGCCGCGTACAGTGCGAGCAGGCGCAGCGGCGCGATCGCGCCGGCCCAGCGGGGCCCGAGCATGGTGTCGACGAGCACGTCGGCGACGAGCGCGAGACCGACGCACGCCGGCACCGTGGCGAACGCGAGTCCTTCGGTCAGCATGCAGAGATAGCGGCGCTGTGCCACACCATCGTTTCGCACCGCGGCGAAAATCGGCGGCGCGACGCGGATCACGAGATTCGACACGCGATCGACGGCGAGGTTGGCGATCGTCCATCCGAATGTGTACGCGCCGAGCGCGACGCGGCCAAGCATCCGGCCGACGACGACGAAATCGGCGTTGCTGTAGACGAACCACGCGAGCTGCCCGCCCATCACATGCATGCTGAGCCGCGCCGAGCCTTCGAGGTCCGCGATGGTGCGCGGAAACACGATGCGATGGCGCCGGAAAGTCAGGCAGAGCAGGGTGCTCGCGCAGCAGCCGGTGACCACACCGCCCACGAGCGCCCACGCGCGAAGGCCGAGCAGGGCGTAACCAAGCGTGCTGAGCGCAACGGTGAGCGCCTCGCATGTGTCGATCCACGCGACCTGCCGGAATTTGAGTTCGCGAACGAGCAGGCTTCGCGGCAACAGCTGGAATCCGCGCAGTATGAACGTCGTGCTGAGCGCGAGGATCAGCCACCGGACCGTGTCTTCCTCGTAAAACCGCGCGATCAGACTTGCGATGCCGACCGAAATGGCAGTGAGCGCGACGCCGATCATCACCGCGAATCCGCCGAGCCGTGCGGCGAACCGTTCGGTGAGATCTCGTGTTTGGACGACGGACGCGAGCACACCCGCTTCGCCGGCCAGTTGTGCGAGACTCACGTATACCATCGCCATGCCGAACAGCCCGTAGTCGCCGGGCGCGAGCAGGCGCGCGACAAAGATGGTGACGGCCCACGATGCGATTTGCGTAGCCCACTTCATGCCGCCGAGCCATGCGATCCCCTGCACGAGAGAGCGGTCGAGCGCTTTATCGGAATTATTCATGGCCGTATCGGGGAGCAAGACTGGGGCCATTCGATAACTGGCCGCGAATCACGCATCGTGCTGCTCCGCGCGTCGTTCGACTACCGCATATGTCGCAAGGGCGCGACAGAGCGGCGGCCCGATCATCCGGTTCGAAGGCGGCGAACGCGACCGGCCGCAATGCGGCACGGAACTTGTGGTAGTGGACGCGTCATGACGCAACTTCTTTCGCCTTCGCACACTTCGGTTCGATGGACCGCCGAGACGGAGTGTCCGCCATCATGGCCTGCGGATATGGCCCGGTGCGGCGGCGGATTCTTCCACTCGCCAGGCGCGCTGCTCGCTGGTGCCCCGCATGGAGATCCACTCTTTCTTCAATTGCGCGATGGCAACGACGTCGTCGGCATCAGTGTCGCCACACGGCACGGCGGCCATTGGGGGCTGACCGCGAAGCGGACGTACATGCCGACCGTTCCGGCGTTCTCCGCGCATGTTGCGCGCGATGCCGCGCTGTCGCTGCTGATGACGATGCTTGCCGCCGGCGGCGGCGCGATCGTGATCGACTCGTTCGACGCGTCGCAATGCCCGCCACACGAGCCCCCGCTGGTCGCGCGGAATTCCCGGACCGAATTCATAATCAGCCTCGCGGACACCGAGGCCGGCCTGGCGGCGCGATGTCATGCGCATCACCGCCGCCACATCCGTCGTGGCGAACGGGACGGCTGGACCGTGCGCATGCTGTCCCGCGCCGAAGGCGAGCGCGTTCTGCGCGTTGTGCATCGCACGGCCGCTGACCGCGGAAGCGCGCGCGGCGAGCCGTTCGCCGCCGCGTCGCATCACATCGCGATGGACACGGTGCCCGACATCCGCAGGACCTGGGGGATCGCGATCTTTTCCGCGTGGCTGGCGGATTCGCCTCTCGCGGCGGCAGTGATCGGATATGCGAACGGTCGCGCGTACTACATCAGCGGCGGTTCCACACCCGGCGGCTACGAACGCGACGCGTCGATCTGGCTCCACTGGAAAATCAGCGCGGCGCTCGCAGCCGCCGGATTCACTTCATACAACCTCGGCGGCATTCCGGAGCGCGCGGTCGACGACGCGCACCCGATGCACGGCCTCTATCGGTTCAAACTCGGGTTCGGCGCACAGCCCGTCGCCTGTCGCGGAGTGCAGCAACCGGCTGCGCCCGCCAGTCATCTTGGAGGCTGGTTCATGGGGCACGCCACACAATGACCGTCGCGACGCGGCACGTCTCAACATTCGCCGAGCGCTTCGCGCGCCGATTCGATTCTGCGGTCCTCACCGAGCGGCTGCGCGAATTCGCCGGCGGCCACTCGATCGAGACGGATCACGAACCGCATATCATCGCCGCCGTCGAATGGATCGCGCGCGCACAAGATTCAACCGGGTCCGGCGGGATCGCGCGCGGATACGCGGTCGCGTGGAATCCGTATTTCGCGCTTCGCGGATGGGAGCCTGCGTATCCGGAAACGACGGGCTATATCATCCCGACGTTGTATTCCGCTGCGCGTGCGCTTGGAGATCCCTCGCTCGCCGCTCGCGCGTATCGCGCCGCTGAATGGGAACTCGGCATTCAGCTTCCGTCCGGCGCCGTTCGCGCGGGAATACTCGGCAGGCCGCCGTCGCCGGCGATCTTCAACACTGGTCAGGTAATTTTCGGGTGGCTCAGCGCGCACGCTGAAACGGGCGAGTCGCAATTTGCCGGCGCGGCGCTGGCCGCGGCGCGATATCTGATTTCCACGCTCGACGACGACGGCATGTGGCGCCGCGACAACTCCCGCTTCGCGCTCTCGTACTCGACGCTGTATAACGCGCGCGTGTCGTGGGCGCTCGCCGAGGTCGGACAGCGTCTGAACATGCCGGCGGCAACCGACGCGGCGGCGCGGAGCCTCGCGCACGTCGCGCGCCTGCAGCGAAAGAATGGCTGGATTCCATCATGCTGTCTCACCGAGCCCGCGCGCCCGCTGCTCCATACCCTCGCGTATGCAACCCGCGGATTGCTGGAGGGCGGCCGCGTTCTAGAGGATCCGGAGTTGATCCGCCGCGCATCGATCGCGGCCGGC
>DASYSH010000512.1:0-2872 GCA_036003525.1 Gemmatimonadaceae bacterium
TCAGTCCACCATCTCCGGATGCTCCTCCGTCGAAATCTCCACCACCTTCCCGTCCAGCCCGATAATCTCCACCGGCACTCCGATCAGCTTTTCGAGCAAAGCTGATTTGCGCGATGCGCCCCATACCTCGAGCCGCAGCGACTTCGCCTTCGGCACCGGCACCGGCGTGATGCGCAGCGCCCGCTCCATCCATCGCACCTTCACCTTGTCGACCGCGCTCACATGACCGCGGTCGAATCCATCGGCCACGCGTAAAATCGCCGCGAGACGCTTGATGCGGGCCCGAGTTTTCTTGTCGAGCTGCGCGTACGCGATGTGTTTCTTCTTGTTCGGCTCCGCGCCGCGGTGATACCGGCTTACGTGCGCCACAATGACCTGCTCGGTCGGTGACATGCCGAGCAGATCGGCGTGCAGCACCAAATGATACGAGTGCTTGTTGTGCCCGTCGTAATTGATATGGTATCCGACATCGTGCAGCAGCGCCGCGTCGCTGAGAATGCGCCGGTCTTCGGGCGCGCAGCCGAGCCGCTCGCCGATCGAATCGAACAGCTGCAGCGCGAGTTTCTGCACCTGACGCGAGTGCGGCTCTTCGTAATGGCAGCGCTCGGCGAACTCGCGCACGGAACGCTGACGCGCCTCGCCCGGATCGGCGATCGTCGGCATCACTCGCGCGACTTCGAGCAGCAGTCCCTCGCGAATCCCGAACGCGGATGCGGCGAGATCGCGCGGCTCGACGCGCGCGAGCACTTCCGCAGCCACGGCGAGACCGGCGACGATGATGTCGGCGCGTCCCGCATTCAGCCCGGGGACGGTCAGTCGCTCTTCGACACTCATGTCCTGCAGCACTTCCAGCACATGCTCGACTTCTACGCGCGGAATTCTCGTGCCGTGCACCGACCGCGCCGCGCGCATTCCCTGACGCGCGAGATAGATCCCGGCGAGGTTCGTGAACGTTCCACCCGAGCCGATCACGTCCGCGCCGCGCCAGTCGCGGAGCGGAAGCGATTTCTGGATGTCTTCGCGAATGAATTTGCGGAGCTTCTTCACGTCCTTCGCGCGCGGTGTCGCGCCGAGGAATTGTTCGGTGAGCCGCAGCGCACCGAACGGCAGGGAGATGAGGCGCTCGACGAGTCCTTCGGCCGAGAGCGCGAGCTCGAGCGATCCGCCGCCGATATCCATCACCACCGCGCGGCCGTGTCCGAGTTCGAAATGCGCGAGCGCGCTGCGGAACGCGAGCCGCGCTTCTTCTTCGCCCACGAGCACTCGCACCTTCAATCCCGTTTCCTGCCGCACGCGGGTAATGAACGCCGCGCCGTTCGTCGCGTCGCGCACGGCGCTCGTCGCCACGGCCTCGATCCGTTTCGCGCCGAGCTGCCGCGCGAGCGTCGCCATGCGGATCAGCGACTCGATCGCGAGGCGCATCGGTTCGTCGGAGAGCGTGTTCGTCTCGATGAGTCCGGTGCCGAGTCGCGGCGCCGCCTTCATTTCATCCACGACGCGGATCTGTCCGTTGGTGCTGACGTCCGCGACGATCTGCCGGATCGAGTTCGATCCGATGTCGATCGCGGCAATACGCTGATCACCCTCCTCGCGAGCCGTGCGATAAGGGCCGTCGGTAGCGGCGACACGAAGCAGATGCGGTGAGGTCATGTTTTTTCCAGAATCCCCTGTCAACGCTAAGCGAAATGCACGCCGCGCGAAACAGCCCTAGCCCAGCGGGATGTCCGAGACGGCGGGGGCGGGGAAGTGCACGGCGATCGTCGTTCCCACGCCGACGCTGCTTTCAGCGCGCACCGTTCCGCCGTGCGCTTCCACCAAATGCTTCACGATCGACAGCCCGAGTCCGGTGCCGCCTTCATCGCGCGAGCGCCCCGGATCCACGCGATAAAAGCGTTCGAAGATGCGGGGCAGGTGCTCCGGCGCGATGCCGCTGCCGGTGTCGCGCACGCCGACGGTGATGCCGCCGTCCGCGCGGCGTAACGAGAAAATCGCAACGTGCCCCGCCGCCGTGTGCCGCACGGCGTTGTCGACCAGATTCCCAAGCACCTGACGAATCGCCGTCGGATCGGCCCAAATCTCCCGCGCGCCGGGTGCGATGCTCGCTTCAAGTCGAATTCCTTTTGCGCCGGCCGCGTCGCGCGCCGCCGTATTGACGTCGGCCGCGACCGCGGCCAGATCGACTTTCACCGGATTCGGCGTCCAGCTCCCCGACTCGATGCGCGAAAGGTCGAGCAGATCGTCGACGATGCGCTGCATGCGCCGGGTGTTGCCGAGAATTCTCTCCGCGAATTGTTTGCGGCGCTCAACCGGCGGATCGTCGTGCACGAGCGTCTCCGCAAACCCGCCGACGATCGTCAGCGGCGTGCGCAGTTCGTGTGAGACATTCGCGACAAAATCGCGGCGCACGGATTCCAGCCTGCGGAGGCGCGTGAGATCGAGCAACGCGAGCACCGCGCCGCCCGATTCGAGCGGACGCGCCGTGATGTTCACCGTGCGGCCGAGCAGCGTCGCTTCGCTTCCCTCGGTGGTGCTGCCGTCGAACGCGGCCTGCAATGCGTCGCGCAGGGCGCGGTCGCGCGGAATGAGGTCCGCCGAGAAGGGAATCGGCTGGCGCACGCCCAGCAGGCGGCGGCCCGTTTCGTTGATGCGGATCACATGGCGTGTTGAGTCCACGCCGATCACGCCCTCGTTGAGCGATTCCGTGAGCTGGACGAGCAGGGCCTCGTCGGCCCGGCGCGCCGCGTCGCGCGCGGCGAGCTGCACCGACATTTCGCGCAGCGAGAGCGCGAGTTCGCCGAGCTCGCCCGGCGCGTCGAGGTGCGCCCGTCGGTCGAGATCCCCGTCCGCGATGGCACGCGCAACATTGCGGAGT
>DASYSH010000513.1:0-3381 GCA_036003525.1 Gemmatimonadaceae bacterium
ACACAGTCCGTGTCGATTGGGATCGCGCGACGGATTGGAAGGATGGCGAAGTGATCGAGCTTCAATGGTTCATCGTGGTGTGCTTTTGGCGGTTGGCACTCGGTACCAAGCGCCGACTGCATTCGACTATTCGCCATAGCGGAGCGGTGCGCGGTGCCGGAATTGCGGGCATGTTGATCTGCTGCGGCGCCTGCACGGACACCCTCCTCGGCCCGGCGCCCGCAGTCGATCGCTCGACGATGTTCGACCAGCTCTGGGGCCAATTCGATCTGCACTATTCGTTCTTCGCGTTCAAGGGCGTCAACTGGGATTCGCTCGGCGCCGAATACCGGCCGCGCGCGCTCGCGGCACGGACGAACGCCGAGTTCGCGACGCAGGTCGGCGCGATGCTGCGCGAACTGAAGGATGTGCACGTGTCGCTCTCACCAACCGCGGCAAGCACGTACGGATACGTGTCGACTTTCGACACCATCACGACGTACTTCAACTCGCTGATGATCTTCAAGAACTATGTCCCGCAGTCTATGACGACGGCGGGTGGCCACATCAAGTACGGAGTTGTCGCGGCGGGAATCGGTTACGTGCGGATTGGGTCATTCGCCGGATCGGGCTGGGCCGATGAAATCGACGAAGCGCTCGATTCGCTGGCGGACGCGACATCGTTGATCGTCGACGTGCGCAACAACAGCGGCGGAAATGTTCAGCTCGCGATCAAGATCGCGGGACGATTCACGGCGATTTCACGGCGCTATGGCTGGGTTCGTTTCCGGAACGGGCCGAAGCACACGGACTTCACCGATTTTGCGGAAGAGACAGTCGGCAAGACCGGAAAGGCCAAGTATCGCGGCAAAGTTTTCGTCCTGACTAACCGCCGCGATTTCAGCAGCGCCGAGGATTTCGTGCTGGCGATGCGGGTGATTCCGCGGGTCACGGTGGTGGGCGATACGACCGCCGGCGCGTCAGGTGGGCCGGTTCCGCGCGAGATGGCGAACGGGTGGAGTTATGAGATGAGCGAGTGGATCGAGTACCTGCCGGGGAAAAAAATGTTTGAAGGGGTGGGGCTGGCGCCGGATGTTTATGTACGAGCGGTGAGTGGGAGGGATTTGATATTGGAGCGGGCCCTTGCACTGGCTCGGTGAAGGTGTACGACGAGTGAACTGTTAACCACTAACTGTTAGTGGTTAACAGTTCACTTGCTCTTCGTAGTTATCAGTTCACGCCGCCACCGACCGATCCCCCGCGATCCGCGCCACATCCTCCAGGCCGACCAGAACGTCCCGAGGCTTCGACCCATCCGGCGGCCCAAGAATCCCCGCCAGATGCAGCTGATCGATGATCCGTGCCGCGCGCCCGTATCCGACCTTCAACCGCCGCTGCAGCAGCGATGTCGAGCCGCCCTGATTCGACACGCACACCTCCGCAGCCTCGCGGAACAGTTTGTCTCGGTCGCTGTCGTCTTCCTCCCCGCCCTGACCCGCGCCCGCCTCCAGTGCCTCAGCCGCGCGAACCTTCTCGAGAATGTCCTGTTCGTTCGCGGTCTCCTCGATGTGCATCAAACCCTGCGCTTCCATCGCGGCTTTGCGCGCCTCGCGACGGGCCTCATACCACTTCATGAGGCCTTCGGTATCCTCATTCGAGAGGAACGCGCCCTGGATGCGTGACGGCTCGCTCTTCCCCGGCGGAATGAACAGCATGTCGCCGTTGCCGAGCAGAGATTCAGCGCCGTTTGCGTCGAGGATCGTGCGCGAATCGATTTGCGATGCAACACGAAACGCGATTCTGCTCGGAAAGTTCGCCTTGATCAGGCCGGTGATGACGTTCACGCTCGGCCTTTGTGTTGCCAGGATCAGGTGCACGCCAATAGCACGCGCCTTCTGCGCCAGCATCGCAAGCGGCGTCTCGACTTCCGCGGCGCACGTCATCATGAGATCCGCGAGCTCGTCGATCACCACTACGATGTACGGCAGGATTCCCGCCTTGTACTCACGATCTTCGAATCCGACGTTCGGATCCTTCGGCTTCACGAGCGGCGCGCCGTCGCGGACTTTCTGGTTGAAATCCTGAATGTTGCGCGCGCCGTTGGCGGCGAGCAGCTGGTAGCGGTCCTGCATCTCGATCACGGCCCACTTGAGCAGGGCCGCGGCGTCACGGTTGTCCGTGACCACCTTGTGCCGCTGATGCGGGAGCACGTTGTAGACCGAGAGTTCGACCATTTTTGGATCGACCATCAGGAAACGCAGCGTCTTTGGCGTATGGCGGTAGATCAGCGACGTCACGAGCGTGTTCACGCACACGGACTTGCCCGAACCGGTCGCGCCGGCGATGAGCAGATGCGGCATCTTCGCGAGATCGCCGATCACCACTTTGCCCTCGAGATCGCGGCCCAGCGCTATTGGAAGAGCCCGCGGCGTCTGCTGATAATCCTTGCTGTCGATCATCTCGCGAAACGCGACGATTTCAGCGGACGGATTCGGCACTTCGACACCCACTGCGCCCTTCCCCGGAATCGGCGCAACGATTCGAATCGACGCGGCACGCATCGCCAGGGCGAGGTCGTTCGCGAGATTCGCGAACTGACGCACCTTCACGCCCGGCGATGGTTCAATTTCGTACTGCGTCACAGTAGGACCAGTCGTGCGACCCACGAGCTGGCCGTCCACTTTGAATGTTCTGAGCGCCTCCATGAGCTTCGCGCCCATCGCGTCGAGGTGCGCCCTGCTGAGTTCGCTGTTCCGCTCGGGTCCCGGCGTCAGCAGCTCGGGCGGCGGCAGTTCGTCGGCCATCGCGTCGAGCGGGTCGGTCCCTGCGTTGATCGCCGCAGCGACGGCCTCGGCGTGCTCCGCGACCTTCTCGGCTTTTGTCGATTTCTTTTTCTTCGATGCTTTCTTCTCTCTTGCGTCTTCGAGATGCAGTTCCGCTTGTTCGACGGCCTCGTCTGCTTCGAGAGGCGCGACGGGCATCAGCGCGAGGTCGATCACCGGCATCTCTTTCGAGTCCGGCTCTAGATGCTCGGCGCGCGTAAGTCCGTCGGAACCGGTCGCGGCGATCGCCGCCGGCATCGCGGCGTCGGCACCTACCTCAACGGGCACGGCGCCTTTTCGCCTCGCGGACCCCCCGATGAGCATCCGAATCGGATTCCATGCGAGCGTACCAGCCATCAGCGCGCACAGCGCGAGCGCAATGACGACCCACGCGCCGCCGAGTCCGAGCGCTTTCACGAGATAGAACGCAACGAAGCTGCCGATCAGCCCTGCGTAAGGATCGACCTGCGCCGCGTCGATCGTGGCGCCGCGCGCGAGTGCGGCGGCAAGCGGAACGATCGCGGCCAGGCCGATGGTGAAGAACAGCCAGCGGCGGTCCTCGCTCTCTTCGATACGGCCG